>NZ_JBEXUP010000108.1:0-29733 GCF_040614375.1 Nonomuraea sp. NPDC005983 | reverse complement strand
CGGCCACTGGATCCAGCAGGAGCGCCGCCAGGAGGTCACCGAGATCCTGACCGGCTGGCTCGCCGGCCTGCCGTCCCGAGGCCGCCGGTCCGCTCGCGCCCGGCGCAGCAGGGGGGCGGGTTGCCTGGGCGGGGTTCAGGCGGGCAGGCCGGCGAGCCAGCCGGTCAGGATCTCGTTGACCTCCTGGCGGCGCTCCTGCTGGATCCAGTGGCCGCAGCCGTCCAGAAGGTGGGAGGAGACCAGGCCGGGCAGGGTGGCGGGGTATGCGCGGATGGCGTCGGCCATCCAGGTGGTGGAGGCGTCCAGCGCGCCGCCGATGAACAGGGACGGCTGGGTGATGGGGGCGCCGTCGAAGCCGGCGAGGTCCTCCCAGTCGCGGTCCATGTTCCGGTAGCGGTTGAGCGCGCCGCTCATGCCGGTGCGTTCGAACTCTGCGGCGTAGACGTCGAGGTCGTCCTCGCTGAGCCAGGCGGGCAGCCGGCCGGAGGGGAACCGGTCGCGCAGCGTCGCGCCGGGGGAGGCGAAGTGCGGGTCCGGGGCGTCGGCGGGTGGCATGGTGTCAGCGGACAGGGCGGCGTAGAAGCCGGCGAGCCACCCGCGCACGTCCGGTTCGATCTCGGCCTCGGCCCGGCCGGGCTCCTGGAAGTAGCTGACGTAGAACTCCTCCTGCCCGCCCATGCGCGCGAAGATCTCGCTGGGGCGCGGCCCGCCGCGCGGGGCGTAGGGGACGCTCAGCAGGCCGACCGCTCGGAAGACGTCGGGCCTGAGGAGTGCGGAGTTGGCGGCGATGGTGGCGCCCCAGTCGTGGCCCACGATCACCGCCGTCTGCTCGCCCAGGGCGTGCACGACGGCGACGTTGTCCGCGACGAGGTCGAGCATCCGGTAGGCGGCCACGTCCTGGGGCTTGGAGGAGCGGCCGTAGCCGCGGACGTCGAGGGCGACGGCCCGGTACCCGGCGGCGGCCAGTGCGGGCAGTTGATGGCGCCAGGAGTACCAGGACTCGGGGAATCCGTGCACCAGCAGCACCAGCGGCCCGGAGCCCTGCTCCACCAGGTGGATGCGGCCGGCGGTGGAGAAGACCAGACGGTGTGTGATCTCCATGTTCGGAGCGGGGTGCGACATCTATCCTCCAGAGCAGTCGATTTCGCGTTCATGTTCCGCCGGGCGGTGAGGCCGCCGCGAATCGTGTTGCCGCTCTGGCAAATCGCGCTGGGATGCCGCGCCCTGTGGTGACTGTTCGGCTCCCAGGGGCGCAGGAGGGGGGCGGTCGAGATCCTGTGCTCGGCCCCGCGGCCCGAGTCGTCCTGTGGCGACGGTCTTCGGGCAGGGCGGACGCTTACTCGGTGGTGAGGATGCGGGGGCCGTCGGCGGTGATGGCCACGGTGTGCTCGGCGTGGGCGGCGCGGCTGCCGTCGAGGGTGTGCAGGGCCCAGCCGTCGGCGGCGGTGCGGTAGTCGCTGTCGCCGCCGGCGACGAACATGGGTTCGATGGCCAGGACGAGTCCTTCGCGCAGGACGAGGCCGCGTCCGGGTCGGCCGTGGTTGGGCACGTGGGGGTCTTCGTGCATGCGGCGTCCGATGCCGTGCCCGCCGAAGTCGATGTTGGTGCCGTAGCCGCCTTCCTGGGCGACGGCGGCGATGGCGTGGCCGATGTCGCCCATGCGGTTGCCGGGTGTGGCGGCGGCGATGCCGGCGCGCAGGGCGCGTTCGGTGGCGTCGATGAGGGCGAGGTCGGCGGGTCTGGGCAGGCCGACGGTGAAGCTGACGGCCGAGTCGCCTGCCCAGCCGTCAAGGTAGGCGCCGCAGTCGACGCTGACGAGGTCGCCGTCTTCGAGGCGGTAGCGGTCGGGGATGCCGTGCACGATGACGTCGTTGACGGAGATGCACAGGACGGCCGGGTAGGGGGTGGGGGCGAAGTGCGGGTGATAGTTGAGGAAGGCCGGTGTGGCGCCGGCGTCGTCGATGACGGTGGCCGCGATCTCGTCCAGTTCGTCGAGCCGGACGCCTACTGCGGCGTGTTTGACGGTTGCCTGCAGGGCTCGTGCCACGATCCGGCCCGCTTCGCGCATGGCGTCGAGTTCGGCCGGCGTCTTGATCTCCACCATGGACGATAACTATACCGTATTTCTATTTGGGTATAGAATTTCGGCATGGTGCGACCACCGCTGACCCCCGAAGAGCGGCTCCGCGGCGAGGAGCTCGGCCTGATGCTCCGCCAGGCCCGAGGCGAGCGCAGCATCACCGAGGTCGCCGCCGCCGCCGGCATGTCCGCCGAAACGCTCCGCAAGATCGAGACCGGCCGCATCGCCACACCCGCCTTCTTCACCATCGCCGCCCTGGGCGACGTCCTCGGCGTCTCCCTCGACCAGCTCGCCCTGCGCCTCAGCCCAGCCGTCCCCACGTAGACGACCCGAAGCAGCCACGTCCAAGAGACGCGCCCTTCGGCAAGGCCGCCGCGAGCCTGCGAGAAGCCCGAAGCGGCAGGCCGCAACGCACGCTGGAAACGGCCCCGCTCACTGGGGAGGCTGCCTAGGCTCGCGCAGCAGCGGATGCGCGCGCATCGCCACCTCCAGCTCGCCTGGCAACTCGTCACGGTAGCGGCCCAGCGTCGACAGGTCGCTGTGGCCCAGCACCCGGCGCACCGCGTCCATGTCGACGGCGTCGGCCAGCAGATGCGTGGCCGTCGTGTGCCGCAACCCGTGCGGAGTCACCGAACGGCGCTGCCCCGACTCCACCTTGGCCAGCACGCGGTCGATCACAGCCTGGACGTCGCCACGCGCCAGCCGCCGCCCCCGCCACGACAGCAGCAACGCCTTGTCCGCGCTGGCGGCGCGCCCCCGCTCCAGATAGTCGTCCAGCACCTCGGCGACGTCACGGGGGAGCGGCACGTCGCGGGTACGGCCACCCTTGCCGAAGATCCGCCAGTAGCGGACGCCGTCGTTGGTGTAGAAATCCTCGACGTTGGCCCGCACCAGCTCCGACACCCGCGGCCCCAGCGTCGACAGCAGCAGCACGATCACCGCGTCACGCAGGCCCGTCTGCTGGTCACGCCGCCGGCCCGGCTCAGCCGACGTCTGGCCGAGCGAACGGGCCGCGCCGATGAGACCCTGCGCCTGCTCGCGCGTCAGCGCCCGCCGTTCAGGACGCAGCCCGCCGCGCTCCCTGGCCGTCACTGTCGCCAGCGTCATCGGATTGACCTGCACCCAGCCCGCCAGCGTCGCATGCTTGAACAGCGCCGAGATCGACCGGCGAAAACGCGCCTGCGACGACGGGCTCTGCCGCCGCCCGCCGTCGCTGCGCCGCCCGTCGGGCCTGCGGGCGAAGGCCAGCAGCAGCGCATCGACGTCTTCACCGGTCAGGTCGTCGAGGACGGTCTGCTCGCCGGCCAGCTCCACCAGCGTCGCCACATCACGCGCGTACACCTCGGCGGTGGCCTGCGACAGCGCCCCCGTCAGCGTCTTGGCGCGCACCAACTCCACATACCGGTCAGCCGCCTCCGCCACCGACACCCGCTCGAGCTCCGCAGGCCGCACCGTCACCCCTCCCTGGAAGATCCAACGAGGAGACCGTAGCGGCCCGCACCGACAAAACCCGCACCCGCACGAAGCCCCCCCCGGGGCAGGGTCAGATGTCGCGGAAGGTCTCGATCCGCGCCCCCAGCGCGTTCAACCGCTCCGCCAGATCCTCATAACCGCGGTTGATCACGTACACGTTCCGCAGCACCGACGTGCCCTCCGCCGCCATCATCGCCAGCAGCACCACCACCGCCGGACGCAACGCCGGCGGGCACATCATCTCCGCCGAACGCCACCGCGTCGGACCCTCCACCAGCACTCGATGCGGGTCCAGCAGCTTCACCGACGCCCCCAGCCGCGTCAGCTCCGTCAGATAGATCGCCCGGTTGTCGTACACCCAGTCGTGAATCAGCGTCGACCCCTGCGCCGAAGCCGCGATCGCCGCGAAGAACGGCACATTGTCGATGTTCAGCCCCGGGAACGGCATCGGATGGATCTTGTCGATGGGGGAGACCAGCTTCGAGGGCCGCACCGTCAGATCCACCAGCCTGGTCCGCCCGTTGGCCGCCGGATACTCCGCCCCCCTGTCATGGTCGAGGCCCATCTCCTCCAGCACCGCCAGCTCGATCTCCAGGAACTCCACCGGCACCCGGCAGATCGTCAGCTCCGAGGAGGTCACCACGGCCGCCGCCAGCAGGCTCATCGCCTCGACCGGGTCCTCCGACGGCGAGTAGTCGACGTCCCGCTCGATGGAGGCCACCCCGTGCACGGTCAGCGTGGTCGTGCCCACACCCTCCACCCGCACCCCGAGCTCCTCCAGGAAGAAGCACAGGTCCTGGACCATGTAGTTGGACGAGGCGTTGCGGATCACCGTCACCCCGTCATGCCGCGCCGCCGCCAGCAGCGCGTTCTCCGTCACCGTGTCGCCCCGCTCGGTCAGCACGATCGCCCGCGACGGCGACACCCCGCGATCCACCTGCGCGTGGTAGAAGCCGCCCGTCGCCGTGATGTCCAGGCCGAAGTGCTTCAACGCCGACATGTGCGGCTGAACCGTCCGCGTGCCCAGATCACAGCCGCCCGCGTATGGGATGCGGAACTGCTCGGTGCGGTGCATCAGCGGCCCCAGGAACATGATCACGCTCCTGGTCCGGCGTGCAGCCTCGGTGTCCATCGCCTCCAGCTCCAGCCGGGCCGGAGGGACGATCTCCAGGTCGCTGCCCTCGTTGATCCACCGGGCCCGCACCCCGATCGAGGCCAGCACCTCCAGGATCCGGTACACCTCCTCGATCCGCGCCACCTTGCGCAAGATCGTACGGCCCGAGTTCAGCAACGACGCGCACAGCAGGGCCACACACGCGTTCTTGGACGTCTTCACCTCGATGCTGCCCGACAGGCGACGCCCGCCGACCACCCGCAGGTGCATCGGCCCGGCGTAACCGAGCGAGACGATCTCGCTGTCGAGCGCCTCACCGATCCGGGCGATCATCTCAAGACTGATGTTCTGATTGCCCCGCTCGATGCGGTTCACAGCGCTCTGGCTCGTGGCCAGCGCATCGGCCAGCTGCAGCTGAGTCCACCCGCGATGCTGGCGGGCGTCGCGGATCAGCCGGCCGATCCGCACAAGATAATCATCCGTCACAGCGACAACATATCTCACATATGAGATTCGCCATCACTAGCCCCAGGTTGACGCGCCGGACAGCTCCCGATGCGCCGCCAGATGCTCCGGCGTGGCAGCCGCCTTCCGCTTCAACACGAACGCCTCCCGCGCCGCCCTGAAACCGCTACGGTCGTCGAACATGTCGCGGCTCATCTCCGCCAGCTCCTCCACCCGGTAGGCGTCCAGAGGCTTGCGCCGCTCATCGGCCTCACGCCGCTCCCGCTTGGCCGCCAGCAAAGCACCGTAGTCGGACGAGACCGCCAGCCGCTCAGCGTACTCCAACACCGACCGCTCGAACTCCAGCCGCGCCCCCGGCAGCACCCCGTCGGCCAGCCCCATCTCCAGCGCCTGCGCCGCACCCACCGGCAACGCCGCCTGCGTCAGCTGCCTGGCCACCGACGCACCCACCCTGCGCGGCAGCACATACGTCCAGAACTCCGACCCGAACAACCCCATCGTGCGGTAATGCGGGTTCAACACCACACCCTCACGCATCAGCACCCGGTCGGCGCCCAGCCCCATCATCACCCCGCCCGCGCCCGCGTTCCCGCCGACCGACGTCACCACCAGCTGATCGGTGCAACGGATCACCTCACGGCACACCTGGTTGATGGCGTTGATGTTCATCCACGCCTCCAGCTCCGGATGACGCGCCGCCTGGATCACATTCAGGTGAATGCCGTTGGAGAACACCTCACCACCACGCACCACCAGCACCTTCGTGTCCTGCGCCACCGCGTAACGCAACGCCGAGGCCAGACGACGGCACTGGTCGGTCGACATCGCGCCGTTGTAGAAGTCGAAGCTGACCACGCCCACGCCCTCGCTGCGGTCATAGGTGATCTCGCTGTAACCGGGCCGCTCCGCCACCCCCTCCAGCAGCTCGTCACCCAGCACCGCCGCCGCCGGAAGCTTGATCGCGTCTGGCTCGTCCCGGCGCAGATGCCCCACCCACACCGTGCCGTCGCCCGTGTGGACCAGCACCGCACCCTCACGCCGCGCCGCCAGCGTCCCCGGCGTCCCCGACAGCACCGGACCCCGGTAGACGTCGAACACCCGCACCGGCGAATCGCCCAGCACCGTCCGCCCGCCCGGCGCCCCGTCGGCCGCACGCACCCGCCGCAGGATCACATCCGTCGCCTCCGACCAGGCGAACTTCCGGTCGGCGTGCCGCATCGCCGGACGCAACCGCCCCCGCACCTCCGGCCGGCGATAGTCCAACGGCGCCGGCGTGAACGCCGGGTCGGTGGCCTTGGCGGCCACCTCCAGCACCAGCTCCACCGCCGCGTCGGCGACCGGCCCGTTATACAGCGACGACTTGCGCGGCGGCTCCGGCGGCAGCGGGAACGTCCGGTACGCCCAGATGGGGCCCGCGTCCATCTCCTCGACCGCCTGCAGCGCCGTCACCCCCCACTCCGGCTCCGCGTCCGTGATCGCCCAGTCCAGCGAGGACGGGCCACGATCGCCCGGCGGACCCGGGTGGATGATGACCGTGCGCTGGTTCTGCCACAGCGCCGCCGGCACCTTGTCCTTCAGGAACGGGCAGATCACCAGGTCGGGCTTGGCGAGCTGGGCCGCCTCCAGCATCACCTGCTCCGAGACGGCCAGCTCGACCGTGACGTCGTGACCGGCGCGGCGCAGCTCCAGCCAGGCGCGCTGGGTAAGACCGTTGAACGAGGAGCAGAGCAGCAAGATACGCAACGGAAACGTCCTCCGGGCAATCGTTCGTCGAGGGGAGACAGTCGAGGGGAGACAAGGGGGACCGGCCCGCTGTGCCGGGGGCCAGGGTCACGGGCGGTGGTCAGCCGGGCACGCCGGAGCACGGCGTGCCCCTAGTCTCCCACGCGTTATCGACTGTCCCATATGACCCGTCCATGCCATCTGATGCTGACATGAACGTGCACGCTGCGTTGACAGTTCGGCACAAAAAGCCGCGATGACCAGCCCAACTTGCCCGCTTTACCCGAATTGCGAAGGGTGGGGGAGCGGGGGAGAACCCCTCACCCGCAACCCGACCGAAACCCCAGCCCGCTCCCAGCCCTCCGGCCGGGCACGCCACGCCCACCGGCGCACCGGGGGAGCGGACGATCAGCTCACCGCCCGGCCGAGGGGCCGGTTCCGCACTCGGATCAACGCGGGCATGTAACGGCGCAGCACCAGGAGTTCGGCGACGGTCCCGAGAGGACCGAGAGGCGTGGCGAACCCGATCACGTCACGCATCACCGTGCCGCCGTCGCCGTCGGACTGGAAGAAGTTCACTGCGGGGCGCGTACGGCTCAGCGGGGCGCCGATCCGGTTTCGCTGACAGGCTGGATTCCGTACGGCGCGTTCACGGGCCTCACCTGGGACGACCGATGCGATACCGGACAGAAGTCTCATTCTGTCTGGTATCGCACATCTTGCCGTCAGAGGCGGTTCACGAAGCGGGCGGTGGCGCGGTGGCTCATGCCGGTCTCGCCGCGCGCCAGGAAGACGGCTTCCTGGATCTGCGCCTTCAGTGCGCGGGCCTGGCCGGCCAGGTCAGGGCTGGGGGCGGGGCGGTTGCGGGGGGTGTTGGGTCGGGCGCACCGCGATGAGGATCGGCCAGATGATCGCCGCGGTGACGACGACGGTGAGCACGATGAGGCCCGGGACGGAGATCGCCAGGCCGCGCATGGAACCGATCGCATGCCGCGCGGGCGCGCGGTCCAGGGGCCGCCGAAGGCCTCAGAGGCTCTCGACGAACCGGGTGGCCGCCATCTGGTCCATTCCGGTCTCGCCGCACACCAGGTGGATGGCCTGTTCGGTGCGTCCAGACGTCTTCAGCCAGCGGACGCGTGCGGCCAGGTCGTTGCGCGGCGCGATCGGCGTGGCGCGGCTCGACGCCCTGACGGCCACCACGACGACGACGGCGACTGCGGCGATCACGAGGAGGACCGCGGCGATGATGAGTAACCCGATGATTCCGACGCTCATGGGCAGATGGTAGGTCCGCTGTGACGTGTCCGGGTTTTGGTGGCTGGATCCGGCTGTATGCGTTTGCTCGATAATGAACATTATGTCAAGTAGGCCGGATTGGGGCGGCGTGCCAGGGCGCTCCTGTCCTGTCTCACTGAATCTGGTTCACGTCTCATACGCCTGGTCCAGAACGCATTTTTGTCTCACTGAATCTGGTCCGATCGGGCCCAGCGGTCCCCGCAGTCTCACTGAATCTGGCCCAGTGCGAGGATTGTCTCATCGGACCTGGCCCACTTTGTGGGTTGTCTCGCTTGGTCTGGTCCGTCTGACATAAACTCTGCTTGCATTGCGCGACGTGGCTGTTACGTGACGCTATCGGTGGTGGCATGAGCGAGTTGCCCGTTCCTGCACTGGTCGCCTCACCATTGTTCGAGCTGACCTTCTCGAACGAGATGGGCGTCCGGCGGCAAGAGCCCCTTTCGTCGTGCTGGCATGTCCCCTTCGAGCGGATGGCGCCCTCGAGGGCGTTTCCCTCCTTCAAGGGCCAGAAGAACTTCACGGGCTTTTGGTGGTCGGCGACCATGCGTCGGCATGTTGGCTATGAATCGTGGGTTGAGCGGGCCGTGGCCATGATGTTGGACTTCGCTCCCGACGTCGTGGAGTTCTCCTCGCAGCCCTTTGAGCTGCGGTGGGAAGCGGCGCAGGGTGAGCGGCGGCATACGCCGGACTATTTCGCGCGGCTGGCCGATGGCACTGGCGTGGTTGTCGATGTTCGCCCTGATGACTTGATCGCGCCTGAGGATGAAGAGGCTTTCGGCGCGATGGCCCAGGCCTGCGCCGAGGTGGGGTGGGTGTTTCGCAGGTCGGGAGGGCCCTCCCCCGTCCTGGCGGCGAATGTCCGCTGGCTGTCCGGCTATCGGCGGGCCCACTGCCTGCGCGAAGACGTCGCTGATGAGCTGTTGGGCGTATTTACTGAACCGACGTCGTTGATGTCGGGGGTTGAGACGGTTGGTGACCGTCTGGCTGTTTTGCCGGTGCTCTTTCACCTGTTATGGGATCGCCAGCTGGCGGTGGCGAACCTTGGCCTCGAGCTGCTGGGGTCGCGCAGCATGGTGCAGCTCTGCGACGGGAGCGTGGGGATGGATGAGAACGTGTCACGTGAGCCGCGGGGTGTCGGTGCGGTGGAGCAGGGCCAGGGCGAGCTGGTGACGGTCCGCTCCCCCGTTCTTGCTGCCAGCTTGCTGGGCGGGCTGCCTGATGAGGTCATCCAGGAGGCCAAGTGGTGGGAGGCGCATGTTCTGGAGGTGATGACCGGATTACCGCCTGGTGCTGCTGCAGGTTCGAGGCCTCGACCGGGGTATGAGGCGACGCGGTCCTTGCGTGAGCGTGAGCAGGCCAAGGCGGAAGAGCTGCTCAGTCTTGGGCGAGAGGGCGTGAGCGCGAGGACGGTGAAGCGCAAACGGCTGCGTTACGAGGCCGAGGGCTTGCTGGGCTTGGTGGACGGGCGAGGAGACCGGGCCAGGCCGACGGAGGGCCGGACCGATCCCCGGGTGCTGGAGGCGCTGAAGAAGGCGCTTCTGGAGGCAACGGACAAATCGACGCGGAAAGCGACGTGGTTTCGCTGGCGCGTGGATCAGATCTTGCGAGACGAGTACGGCGCCGGCGTGGTGGCGATGCCGTCGCGGGCGACGTTCTACCGCTTGTTCGAGCGATTGTCGCGGGGGTCGCACGCGACGGGATCCGCTCGGACGCGCAGGTCGTTGGCCAACCGTCCGGAGGGGATGTTCAGCGAGGTCACGGCGTCGCGGCCGGGTGAGCTCGTGCAGATTGACTCCACGCCGTTCGACGTGATGGTCCTGCTGGACAAAGGCGTTCCCGGTCGTGTCGAGCTGACGGGCATGGTGGATCTGGCCACTCGGTCGGTGCCGGCGGCGGTGCTGCGGCCGACGACGAAGTCGGTGGATGCCTCGTTGCTGTTGGCCAAGGCGATGACGCCGGAAGCGATGCGGCCTGGATGGGTGGAGGCGCTGACCATGGCACGGTCGGTTCTCCCCCACCGGCGGATGCTGGCGCTGGATGAACGTCTGGAGCATGCGGCGGCGCGTCCGATGATCGTGCCCGAGATGATCGTGTGTGATCGGGGCAGTGTTTACGTCTCGGCGAACTTCCGGACGTCCTGCCATGTGCTGGGGATAGATTTTCAGCCGGCTCATCAGGACACGCCTACCGACAAGCCGCACATTGAGCGGACGTTGGAGTCGGTGTCGACCCTGTTCGCCCAGTTCGTGTCCGGCTACCTGGGGCGTTCGGCGGAGTATCGGGGGCGCAAGGTCGAGGAGGAACCGCTGTGGTCGTTGGTGGAATTGCAGGCTCTGCTTGATGAGTGGATTGTCGCTGATTGGCAGAACCGGCCGCACGACAAGCTGCGCGATCCTTCCGCGCCTGGGCGCGCGTTCACGCCGAATGAGCGCTATGCGGCGCTGGTCGAAACGTCGGGCTACGTTCCCGTCGCTTTGTCTGCGGATGACTACATCGAGCTGCTGCCATCTCGTTGGCAGGCCATCAATGCTTATGGCGTGAAGATTGATCACCGGACTTACGATGACGAGGCGTTGAACCCATTCCGCAGACAGGCATCAGGGGTGGCAGACAAGAAGGATCGCTGGGAAGTCCATCACGACCCCTACGACGTCACCCGGATTTGGGTGCGCAACCACCACAATCCTGAGGGCGGCTGGATCACCTTGTTCTGGAAGCATCTCAAGCGCGTGCCGTCACCCTTCGGGGAGTTGGCCTGGAAGCACGCCAAGCGTGAGGTCGTGGAAAGCGGTGCCAAAGTCAGCGAGGAAGCCATCGCTGATGCTGTCCGAGACCTTCTCGACCGAGCCAGCAAGGGTCCATCCGAAACGAAGGAGTCTGCTGCGAAAACCTCGAAGCAGGGCAAACGAGCAGCGGCCGCCACCAAGGCAACGGCTGACCCCACATGGCCGCGCCCTGCCGAACCGCCTCGAGTAGTGGATGAACCGTCGGATGATTTCGAGGATGAGGAAGAGATCGCGGAGGTCGTGCCTTTGCCCATCTTCGATGCTCGCAAGGAGGCGGAGAAGTGGTGGTGAGCCCTGAACCGCAGCCAGGTGTCGTCGAAGATCGGCGTATTCCTGCGCTGACGTTGGACGCGTGGCGCAGGTTCGTGGACGACGACCCCCTCGTCTTTCGCTGTCTGCCCACCGATGAGTGGAGGGCGCTGGACGGTCGCGAGCGGATGAAGTACGACGAGTTCCGTATGGACTACCACTCGGAGCTCATCGTCCTGGAAACCAGCACGGTCAAGCAGGTCATGCGCCAAGGACGGTTGTTGACGATCCTGAACAAGCGTGAAAGCAGCGCTCGGCGCGGGCTCATCGTTTCAGGTGAATGGGCAACCGGCAAAAGCACTGCTATCAAACAGCTTGGGCGCGCTCACGAGCTCCGCATTCGTAATCAGTATGCCGATCCGGAGAGAATTCCGGTGGTCTACATCACCGCCCCTCCCAAGGGATCACCGAAGAAGCTTGCAGCGCAGTTCGCGAAGTTCCTGGGCATGCCGCCCTTTGGGCAGCGTGCCAATGAGATCGACATAGCGGATGCGGTCTGCCGAGTGCTTACTGACGCTCGCACCGACTTAGTCATCGTGGACGAGATCCATAATGTCAATCTGGCAACAAGCCAAGGCGAAGACCTTTCGGATCACTTGAAATACTTCACCGAGCACCTCCCTTGCACGTTCATTTATGCGGGTATCAACGTTGAATCTTCTGGTCTGTTCACCGGTATTCGCGGCAAACAGATCGAAGCTCGCTGCGTGATGACGCGCACTGGCAAGTTCCCCTACCAGGCCGAATGGCTCTCTCTGGTCAGAGCCATGGAGGCCGCCTTGCGGTTGCATCGGCACCAGGATGGGGACCTGGCCAAGCGCGCCAAATACCTGCACCAGCGCACCGGCGGCAGCATCAGCAGCCTGTCACACTTGATTAGAGCAGCAGCAATCCTGGCGATCGTCGACGGCCAGGAAGCCATCACCTCCGAAATTCTGGATGAGGTCGAGCTTGACCACGCAGCTGAATCGACCGCCCCATCACGAAGGCGGAGGGGAAAGGGCTGAGCATGGAGGTGATCCCCGGGGGACGGAGCCTTGAACGACCGCTACCATGGGCCGCACCGCGGCGAGCTCTTCCCCGGCGAGTCCGCCCGATCCAGGATGAGACAGTTCCGTCCTATCTACGCCGCATGGCGATCGCCAACCACCTGCCCGAACGCATCATTCGAGAAGCACTTGGGCTCCGACGAGGACACCGGCATCCACCCTTAGAGGTTCTCGCCACGCTCGCCGGACTTCCCGCGAAGTCCCTCCTCTATGCCTTGCCCGACATGAGGACGGGCCGCACATACCCGGACCTGGCACTTCACGGGCGCAGCATCGCCGGTCGCCCCAATGAGGAACGACTCGCCTGCCGACTCTGCATGGCGGAGAAGGCAGTCCTCACCCAGGTCCACTGCTGGATGCGACATGACCAGAACGTCTGTCTTCACCACCAAATCTGGATAGGTCCAGGCGACAACGAGGGCAGGCCCCAACTCAGCTTGATCCGCCTTCCCGAAGTGGTCCTGGCTCAGCGACATCATCAGCGGCTTATCCGCTTACACGGCCGTGACGCTATCCGGATCGCGTTCGAAGAGGCCCTCGTCCTCCACATCGATTGGCTGGAGCATCCCCTCTATGCACAACGACGCCACGAGCGCTTCGGCAACGCCCTGGGCGCGGACTGGCGGGTCCGGCAAGGAGGGGCCGTCTTCAACGCGGTCGGCTATCCCGAGGCCGTTGGGCTGGCCAGCGTCCTCGTTCTGCCGCGCTGGCGAGCACCCACTGCCAGCCGATCGGCTAGTGACTTCTCCGACTTTTGTGCTGCAATCCGGGAAGTCGCACCACACTACGCCCCACGAGGAGGCCGAGACCCGCTTCTGCACTGGCTTGAAGACCGGGCCCGATCCTCAGAGAACTCGTGGAACCGCTTGAGCGAGACAACCTGAGCGAACGTTGCGACTGGACCACATTTCTCACTAAAACTGGTGCGTGGCCAGGAAGCTTTTCCGGGCTATCAGCACTTCGAGCGTCACCGGTTCGACAAGCCGTCCGCTTGGATCAGCCATGAGCAGAGCATCAGTGATCTCCCGCTCGAACGCGGGTCGCCGATCGCCGAGCATGCGGCGCAGCGGCAGTGACGTCGAATACAAATAGCCGATGATCTGGTCCGCCGTCCACGGCCGCTCAAACTCATGGACCACTCGGGTGACGTCCCGAAATGATGATCGGGCCAGCACCGCTTCATGCGGTTCGGTCGGCACCCCGGCACTAGCCTGGGGAAGCGGACCCAAGAAACGGTGCTGCACTTCCTCGATGGCGTGCTGCCAGGGAGTCCTCGGCCGCGCCAGGCAACCATCATTGGCGATCACCACGCCGCCTTCGTCTTCCACCATGCCGGCCAGCTTCCCCAACACCTGCTCACGATCCATCCAGTGGAATGAGCGGCCCATGGTCACCAACCGGAACCGTCCCAACTCACCTGGCATGTCGGCGGAGCTGCCAAGCACCCAGGTCACATTGCGGATGTCGCCGTCGAGTGCTTGTCGGGCGGCCTGGTTGAGCATTTCCGCCTCAGGATCGACACCGATCGCTTCTGCGACATGCTCGGCGAGCGGAAAAGTTAGCTGGCCAGTCCCGCAGCCCAGGTCAAGCAGACGTCCAGAACCGTCGAGCGCGAAGCGCCGGATCAGATCGTTGAAGAACGCCCTCGGATAGCCCGGACGAAACCGCGCATAGAACGATCCCGTCCCCGCGAACAGCCCAGCGCTTGACATGCCGTCACCTTATCCAACGAGTTGCTCGCGGGTGATCCTCAATGAGACAGCTCGAAGGGCGCGGCAAGCTCAGCCAGCACGGCCAGGCCTGCGTGAGGCAGCGGCGAAAACACCTCTGATGGACCACATCCAATGAGACAACCTGCCAATCGGACCAGGTTCAGTGAGACGGTGGTGCCGTGTGTTGTCTCACTGAACCTGGTCCGATGCAGGCAGGACGGTTGCCCATGGACCAGATTGAATGAGACAGGACAGCTCCCGGGTCCCCCGGCGTGCTTGCTCGGTCGCTTACTGGCCACCGCCACCGTGAGTGTGAGTGCGGCGCGTTCGGCGGAAGGGGGTCCCTGGCCGTCGCCGGTCGCGGGCGATCAGCGCCTTTCGCCTCGCGTGGCATGGTCGACCAGGCCGGGCCGGAGCCGCGATCGGCCGGTGTGCGCTGGAGTCGGTCGCGACGATCGGGGCTGCGTCCTTGTGGCTCACGGGGCGGCCCTGGCGCGGGAGTGGGCGTGCGCCTCGCTGATCTTGTGGGGGTCCGCCAGACGCAGGAGGCCGTGGTGGCCGTGCCGGGATGCGTACGCGTGTTTGCGAAAAAGTGGGCGCCTCTCCCCCGTTGTCGCTGGTCGACTCGTGCGGGGGTTCGTCCGGGGCGTGACGGTGTTTCCTGGGGCGACGGGTCGTGTTCACAGGCAGGTCGCGAGCAGCCTCTAGATTCCCGTCCCATGAAATTTCAGGACATGTCAGTCATCTCGCGCTCCGATCACCGTCTCTCCCGTCGCTCCCTGCTGGCCGGCGCGCTGTCCGGGGCCGGTCTCGCGGTCCTGGGAGGCACCGCCGCCCAGGCGGCGGAGCGGCTGGGCGCGAAGGCGCGCACCCGCGTGCTGATCGCGACGAACGAGCCGTGGGGGACGTATCACGCCAAGCCGTTGCTCCCGGAGGCGCAGCGCCTGGGCTGGGAGGTCGTGCAGTTGGTGCCGGACCGGTCGGGTGTCGCGCCGGGTGATCCGGTCGCGGTCGCGACTTTGGACGACGTCCCCGAGGCCGACCTGCTCGTCGTGACCGGCGCGGGTGACTGGCCTGCCGACTGCGCGGCGCGGTTGCGTGATCTGCCGTTGGTCGCGAGTTCGCTGGCGTATCAGCTTCCTGTGGAGGCGCCGCGTGCGCGGGAGTTCCGCGATCGGCTGAGGGCGGTGACGGCGTCGTCGCCGGCGGAGGCGGAGGTGTTCGACGACTATCTGGGGACGCGCCGTCCGATCACGGTGGTGGGGACGCCGCAGACGGATGATCTGCCCAGGCATGCTCCGGAGGCGGGGACGGTGCTGGTGTTGACCAGTGTGACGAAGTCGGGCGCGAGTGGTGGTTCGGCTCCGGGGACGGAGTTGCTGCTGGCGGCGGCGGAGCGGTTTGCGGCGGCGGGTAAGCGGATCGTGGTGGGTTTGCATCCGCGTGAGGATCGTTCGTTGTGGGAGCGGTACGAGATCAGTTCGGTGCCGTCGGTTCAGGCGTCGGCCAGGGCGGAGGTGGCGATCGGGATTCCGGGGACGGTTTTCCCGGTGGTGGCGGCGGTGGGTGTGCCGCTGGTGGGGTGCACGGATCCGCGGCTGCGGATTCCGGGTTATCTGCTGGACGTCTGTTCGCGCACGATCACGTCGGCGGATGAGGCGGTGGCGGCGGTGTCGGAGGCGAGGCCGGTCTCGCGTGCGGTGTTGTATGAGGCGGTCGGTCCTGTGGGGGGTTCGGCTCGCCGGTTGTTCAAGGTGTGGCGGAAGGAGGGGGTCCGGGAGCCGTCGCGGGGCTGATCCTGGGCTTTCCGCGGCCGGTGGGGCCGCGCCTGTCCCCTGGTGCCTGTCCCCCGGTGCCGCCCCGGGGTGGGTGGGGTGCGGTCCCGTGGGCGGGTGTGAGATGGCGCACGCGTGTGGGGTGTTGGGGCTGGTGGGAGGGGTGTTCACGGAGGGTGGTCGTCTGACGGCGGGTTTGACATCTGGTTGATTCGCTGTCCTTGGCGGGGTGGTCCGTTTAGGCTGGGGGTCTGCTATCGCGCCGAGAGGAGCAGCACGTGGGGAACCAGTCGGTTTTATGCCCGGTGTGTCAGGGGGTTCTGCCTGCCTCTGGGCGGGAGGCGTACACGCCGTTGCGGGGTCGGTTGATCGTGACGAACGGTTACTGTGAGGGTGGGTGCGTGGAGCGGCGTGCTGCTGAGCAGACGCAGCAGGTTGCGCGTCCGGCTGTGCCGGTGGCTCCCCCGGTGTCTGGGCCTGTGTCCGGTCCGATGCCTGTTGTTCGTCCGGTTGTTTCAGGGGTGCGGGTTTCGCGTTGAGTTGGGCCGCGTCGCGTGCGTGGGGCGCGATGCGGTGTCAGCCGTTGTGGCTGGTGTGCCAGTAGTCGCGGGTGTGGGTGGCGAGTCCGTCGGCGTTGAAGCGGGCGATGACGCAGCCGGCGAGGGTGGTGGGGGTCGCGTTGTCGAGGCTGTTGACACGGAATTCGATGGCGGCCTGATCTGCGTCGACGATGGGGGTGGCGAAGGTGACGTGGGGTCGCTTTCGCCGGTGAAGGACCATCGGATGTAGTCGGCGATGGCTTGTTTGCCGGTGTGCGGGGCTCGGAAGGGCATGGAGATGTGGACGGCGTCGTCGCTGTAGAGGGCGATGATGGCGTCGACGTCGTGGTGGGTCCAGCCGTGTTGCCAGGTGTCGGCGAAGCGTTGGGCGGCTGCGCGGGTGTCCATGGCGTTCATTGTGGCGTGGATATCCTGTCGAAACTGTCGGTGGGGTTGGTTATGGTCTGACCTCGTGTCTGGTGAGCTTTCTCTGATCCGTGCGCGTGGGCTGGTCAAGCGCTTCGGTGATTTCACCGCGGTTGACGGCATCGATCTGGATGTGGCGCCCGGTGAGGCGTTCGGTTTTCTGGGGCCGAACGGGGCGGGTAAGTCGTCGACGATGCGGATGATCGGCTGTGTGTCGATGCCGTCGGCTGGTGAGTTGCGCATTCTGGGGTTGGATCCGGTGCGGGAGGGGCCGCGGATCAGGGCTCGGCTGGGGGTGTGCCCGCAGTTGGACAATCTGGATCCGGATCTGTCGGTGCGGGAGAATTTGACGACGTACGCGCGGTATTTCGGGTTGTCGCGGGGGCAGGCGCGGGAGCGGGCCGAGGAGTTGCTGGATTTCGCGCAGCTTCGTGACAAGGCCTCGAGCCGGGTGGAGCCGTTGTCGGGCGGGATGAAGCGGCGGCTGACGATCGCGCGGGCGATGGTGAACGACCCGGATCTGGTGTTGCTGGACGAGCCGACGACGGGGCTGGATCCGCAGGCGCGTCATCTGCTGTGGGAGCGGTTGTTCCGGTTGAAGCAGCGGGGTGTGACGCTGGTGCTGACCACGCATTACATGGATGAGGCCGAGCAGTTGTGCGATCGGCTGGTGGTGATGGACGGCGGCCGGATCGTGGCGGAGGGTTCGCCGCGGGCGCTGATCGAGGCGTACTCGTCGCCGGAGGTGGTGGAGTTGCGTTTCGGGGCGGAGGCGCTGGAGGGGTTCGTGCCGTCGCTGGAGGGGGTCGGGGATCGGGTGGATGTGCTGCCTGATCGGATCTTGTTGTATGCCAAGGACGGTGACGCGGCGGTGGCGGAGGTGCACCGGCGTGCGCTGGTGCCGTCGAGTGTGCTGGTGCGCAGGTCGTCGTTGGAGGATGTGTTCCTGCACCTGACCGGCCGGACGTTGGTCGACTGATGGCGCATCCGGCGGTGGCGGTGCTGGAGCGGCACCTGACGTTGTACAAGCGGTTGTGGCGGGCGTCGTTGTTCTCGTCGTTCGTGCTGCCGGTGTTGTTTTTGGCGAGCATCGGCCTGGGGGTGGGCGGTTACATCGGCCAGGTGCGGGGTGTGCCGTACGTGGTGTGGATCGTGCCGGGGGTGCTGGCTTCGACGGCGTTTCAGATGGCGGTGGGTGAGTGCACGTACTCGGTGTTCGGTGAGTTCCGCTGGCACCGGGGTGCGCACGCGATGTACGCCACGCGGGTGTCGGTGTGGGACATGATCGGCGGTTGGCTGCTGTACATCGTGTTCCGGGTCGAGATCGCGGTCGTGGTGTTCTTGGCGGTGGTGGGGGTGTTCGGGGCGTTGGCGTCGCCGTGGGCGGTGCTGACTCCGTTGGTGGCGGCGTTGCTGGCGGTGGCGGTGGCCGCGCCGGTGACGGCGTTCTCGGCGACGATCGATCATGACAGTTATTTCGCGTTGCTGTTTCGGTTCGTGATGATTCCTTCGACGTTGTTCGCGGGGGTGTTCTTCCCGGTGGAGCAGTTGCCGGGGCTGGTGCGGCCGTTGGCGTACGTGTCGCCGTTGTGGCATGGGGTGGAGTTGTGCCGGGCGGCGACGGCGGGTGCCTCTCCCCCGTGGCCGGTGTGGGCGCATGCCGGTTATCTGCTGGTGTTCGCCGTGCTGGGTGTGTGGTGGGCGGGTTACGCGTTTCGCAGGCGACTTCAGGACTAGTGATGGTGACGTTGGCGTTGGCCCGGCGGGTGTCGGTGGGCCGGGTGGGTGCGGTGGTCGGCCGCAATGTGGGTGCGTTGCGGTCGGGTGCGGCGTACTGGCTGGTGTTGGTGTCGGGGTTTTTCGAGCCGTTGCTGTACCTGCTGTCGATCGGGGTCGGGGTGGGCGCGCTGGTGGGCCGGATCCCGTTGGGTGATGGGCAGGTGGTGTCGTACGCGGTGTTCGTGGCTCCGGCGATGCTGGCGGCTTCGGCGATGAATGGCGCGCTGGCCGAGACGACGTTCAACTTCTTCTTCAAGATGCGTTATGCCAAGACGTTCGAGGCGATCTTGGCGACTCCGGTGCGGCCGATCGAGGTGGCGTTGGGTGAGCTGAGCTGGGCGATGGTGCGCAGTTCTGTGTACACGGCGTTGTTCTTGCTGGTGATGGTGGTGCTGGGGCTGGCTGAGCCGGTGTGGGCGCTGGCGGCGTTTCCGGCGACGATGCTGGTAGGGGTGTCGTTCGGTGCCGTGGGGATGGCGGCGTCGACGTTGTTGCGTGGCTGGCAGGATTTCGACCTCATGACGGCGGCGCAGTTCTCACTGTTCCTGTTTTCTGGCACCTTCTCCCCTGTGGGTGCTTATCCGGCGGCGTTGGAGGCGGTGGTGGTGGCGACGCCGCTGTTCCACGCGGTGGAGTTGGTGCGCGGGCTGGCGTTGGGGCAGCCCGGGTGGGGGTTGGTGGGTCATGCGGGGTATCTGGTGGTGATGGCGGTGGCCGGGTTGTGGTTTGCGGCGGGCCGTATTCAGCGGGTGCTGTGCTCGTAGGGTTGTCGGGGTCTGGCGGTGCTTTCGCGGGCGGTCGATGACAGGCTGGGCCGGCGCGGCGGTTGGGCTCCCCCGCTGCGCACCGGGCGTCAGGTTGGGCGGCGCTGGGTGATGCGGCGCAGGCGGCGACGGTGCTCGAGGCAGTGTTTCAGGCAGTGTTCGAAGTGGGTGTTCGAAGTGGGTGTTCGAAGTGGGTGTTCGAAGTGGGTTCGAGCTCGCCGGGTCGCTGGATGGGCTGCCGGTAGTGTGATCGGCGTGGGTGACGAGAGGAATGACGGCCTCCCCGGCGAGTCCCCCGGCGGGCCGGTCGTGCTCGACGGCGGTGAGCGCCGTTGCGTCCAGTTGCTGATCGAGTTGCGCCGCCTGGCTGACCGGTTGGCTCCTGGCAGCGTCGTTCATCTGATCGCCGGGGATCCGGCGGCGCCGATCGATCTGCCCGCCTGGTGTCATCTGACCGGGCACGACTATCTGGGGCCGGTGCCGGGCGGGGGCACGCCCGTCTACGCTGTGCGGATCAGCGCCACGGCCCGTCCCACCCGGCGTGACTCTCCTTGGCGGTCGGCTGCCGGTTGACGGCCGCCCGCCGGCGGTGGGGTGTGTTCAGGGGTGACGATCTCGTCGGCTTGGATGGTGTGCCGGGGGCGGCGAGGACGTCGAGGTGGTGCAGGGGGGCGCCGTCGAGGATGAGCAGGTCGGCGTGCGCGCCCGTGGTGCTGCACCGCCGCCCCTCCCCCGTCCCCGGCGTCCGCCGGTGAGAGCCTTTCGTCGCGTCAGGAGATGGTCCAGCGGCCGTCGCGCATGAGGTCGCGGCCTTCGAGTTCGTTGGCTTCGCGCCAGGCCTGCAGGCGTTGGGGGCGGATGCGGAAGTACAGGTAGGGGCTGGAGAGCCGGCGCGGGTCGAAACCGGTCTTGGCGGCGAAGGCGTCACCGGTCTCGTCGGAGATCTCGCCGGCTTCGAACGTCTGGACGGTTCCTTCGATGAGGAGCAGGTCGCGGGTCGGGCCGATGCCGAGCCGGACTTTGCCGGTGGCCTGCAGGTTGCGGCTGGTGGGGCTGGCGGCCGGGGTGGAGATCAGTAGTGTGGCGCCGTCCCACAGGAAGGACAGGGGCACCAGGTAGGGCGCTGCGCCGTCGGGGCCGGCCGTGGCCACCCAGGCGTCGACGTCGTTTGCGAGCCGGTCGAGGGCGTCGATCTTGCGCTGCTGCGCGGTACGTGGTGGTGGTGTCATCACAGGGTCTGTCCTTGTCGTTCGTGTGTGTGGTGCGGGCCGGTCGAGTCGGCGTCCCACAGATCCTTGCACCGCGTCGGCCTGATCGTCCGACGCGGGGGCGCCGGGACGCTCTTGCAGGCGGGATCCTGACGGATCCGGGATGGGTAGCCGCCGTCGGTGAGCGCGGCCGCCGGCATGTCAGCGGCGGCGTCAGGACGGCGACAGCCCGGTATCAGAGCGGTCGGCGATGGTGGATGCCATGAACGGTTCAGCGCGGCCTCGGGGCTGCGAGCTGGGCCACACCGAGCTCGCAAGACCGCGACAACGCAGTATGAGGAGCACATGATGCAGAAGTTCGACACCCCCGCCCCGATCTCCGCCGTCCTTCACATCCCCGCGGGACGGGTCCGGTTCATCGCCGCCGACCGGGCCGACACCGCGGTCGAGGTCCTGCCCGCGAACGCCTCGAAGGGCCGGGACGTGAAGGCGGCGGAGCAGACCACGGTCGCATACGCCGATGGCGTCCTGCGGATCGAGACCGCCGCGGCGAAGAACCAGTACTTCGGCCCGTCCGGGTCCATCGAGGTGACGGTCGAGCTGCCCGCCGGCTCCGGCATCGAGGCCAGGGCGGAAAGCGCCGAACTCCGGACCGCGGGCCGTCTCGGCGACGTCGCCTTCGAAGGCGCCTACAGCCGGATCACGATCGACGAGGCCGCGAGCGTCCGCCTCACCGCGCTCGACGGCGACGTCGAGGTCGGCCGGCTGGGCGGCCCCGCGCAGATCAGCACCGCACGGGGCGACATCCGGATCGCCGAGGCCACCGGCGGCACGGTCGTGCTGCGCACCCAGTCCGGCGACATCTCGATCGCCGCCGCCGGCGGAGTCTCGGCCGCCCTGGACGCCGGCACCAGCCACGGCCGCATCATCAACGCCCTCAACAACGACGGCACCGCCGAACTCGACATCCACGCCACCACCTCCAACGGCGACATCACCGCCCGCAGCCTGTGACCCCCAGCCTGCAAAGGAGTGGTAGGCCAGGCACGGGAGGAAGGCCTCTGGGGAGGGTCGGGCTGGATTTCGGTGCTACAAGGGCATCAAAGAATCACGCGATGAGCCCGGAGGTATGTTGATCTTGTAAGAGTCTTCGTTGGTGGACTTGGGCAGCCGGTGGATGCTGTCGCTCGCCTGCGCCGCAGCTGCGTCAGCAGGTCAGCGATCCGTGCGGAGGGTTGTAGCTCGTTCGGCGCGGTTGATGAGCACCTGTTCGCAGGCCGGTCCGTCCGGCGCGCACGGCGTGGGCGGCTGCCGTGATGACCTCGACGACGAAGCGGGGCGTTAGCCGGGACAGCCTCGAGGCCGCCGCGTGGCCATCCGGGCTCAGCGGTCGCACATCGCGGCGACGAAGGCGTCGATCAGGTGCTGCCGATTGTCGGGCACGCCAGTGACGTAGACGGTGGCGGCGCGTCCGGCCTGGTCCCGGCCGCTGAACACCGCGGTTCCCAGCATGTCGCCGGCGGCGAAGTAGGCGTGGCCGCAGGTCGACTTCATCCGGGCCACGCCGTAGCCGTAGCGGGCGCCTGCGGGCCAGCCTTCCTGTTCGACCTTTACCGGCCGGGTCATCATCTTGCTCAGCGGGGCCTTACGCCAGAACCGGTTGAGGTCTTCGGGGGTGGAGACCAGGCCGCCGCTGGGACCGAACTCGTAGGTGGGCAGTTGGTCGGTCAGGTCCACCTGGCCGCCTTGCGGATGGCCGGGGTGCGCCCCGTAGGTGTGGGCGTGCGGGCCGCGGATGCCGTGCTCGCCCTTGGCCGGCCAGTACGTGTCCCGCATTCCGTACGGCTTGAGGATCAGGTCCTGGCTCGCCTGGCGGAAGTCCTTCCCGGTCACTGCGGTCACGATCATGCCGAGGAGCAGGTAGTTGGTGTTGGCGTAGGCGAAGGAGCCGCGGGGCGTGGGCTTGAGTGTCAGTGCCACCTGCAGGAAGTCCGGGAAGGGTTCCTTCCACTCGATCGCGTTGAGGAACTCGGGCAGGCCGCTGGTCTGCTGCAGCAGCATCCGGACGGTGATCTTTCGGCCGTCGATCGCGGCGCCGTCGCCGGTGCCGCGCAGCACCCCGGGCAGGTAGCGCTCCACCCTGGTGTCCAGGTCGATCTTCTTCTGATCGACCAGCCGCAGCACGGTGGCGGCGATGATCGGCTTGCTCGCGCTGGCGATCCTGAACCGGCCCTGGGGGCCGATCATCGGCTTCCCGGTGCCCCGCTTCGCGGTGCCGGAGCGCCGGGTCACGGTCGCGCCGTCCGGGCTGCGCACCTGGCTCAACGCGCCCGCCATGCCGTCCTCGGTGGTGAGCAGGTCAAGGTGGGACTGGGGTGAGGGCGTTGCGGCGGCGTAGGCGGGGGCGACAGGGGCGAGGATCAGGGAACCGGTGACAGCGGCAGCGAGCAATTTCGTCATGCCTCCAATGTCGCGGGAAGATCACTCAGGTTCAGTCACGCCTGCCTGCCTGTTGGGGTGGGGGTATTCCCGACCATCGAGGTGATCGCCGGGCGGCAGCGGCCGAGATCGTCTTCTCGCTGGGCCCGGCAGAAGGCCGCCTGGGGGCAGCATGTTCGGCACGAGGGTTAATCGGCCGGTGCTGTCCTGACGTACGCTCGCAGCAGCGCGGCTACCGGCTCGACGTCCTTCGCCGGGAACACGGCGGCTATGTAGCGGTCCGGTTTGACCAGGACGAAGCGCCCTCGTGCCGGGCTGAGAGCGGTCTCCAGGCGTCCGTCGGCGTCGGCGACGGCCTGCCGGTCCCCTGCGGGCCGAGGCAGCCGTTCACCCAGTACGACGTCCAGGCGCCGTACGGGTGCGACGCCGCTGACTCGCGCCCAGTCGGTTGCCGGTACGTCCACTGCGAGCAGTGCGAACCCGTCTCCCAGTACCTCGTCCAGCAGTACGGTCCGCAGGTTGGGTGCTATCAGGACCTGTGGCTGCGGCAGTAGCGTGCCTGCCAGCCCGCTGTCGCCGAGGACCAGTCCTTCGCGGTGGACGGCGAGCGGCCGGAACCGCATCTCTTCCAGGTACCGGCGTCCGTGCCGGGTCAGGCCCAGGGCGCGCACCACTGTGTACACCTTCTTCAGTGCCGAGGGGCCGATCGCCGGGCCCAGGCAGCCGCACTACGACACCCTGCCCAGGCGCGGGTCGCCGGCCGGCGGCGGCTACTGCAGTGTCCCCGATCTGGCCGCCTTCGGCGCCGCCCTGCTGGCCGACACCCTGGTCAGCGCCGAGGTCAAGGCGGCCCTGCTGGACGCGGGAACGGGCGTGATCGCCGCCGTGCACGGCGATGAGCAGCACGCCCTGCGCCGCGCCGACGAGGCCGCCTACGTCCCGGGCTGCCGGGGCTGGGCGCCGATGCGCGCAAGGCTGGGCCCGCGCCGTTGCCGCAGGTCACTGGCGGTGGCCTCGGCGTCGCGCAGCACTCGCAGCACGTTGCGGCCGGCCAGCTTGGCCAGGTCCGCCTCCGACCAGCCGCGGCCGGCCAGGGCGGCGAACAGCCGCGGATAGCCGCTCACGTCTTCCAGCCCGCGGGTCAGCATGTCGCACCCGTCGTAGTCGCCGCCGATCCCCAGATGGTCGACGCCGGACACTTCGCGCATGTGCTCCAGGTGGGTCACCACATGCTCGATGGTGACGACGGGCCTCGGGTGCGTCCTCTCCCAGGTGGCCAGGAACCCCTGGAACGCCTCGGCGTCAGCGGTCTCGACACCCATCGAGCCGGCGGCGTCGACGGCGGCCAGACGCCACTCCCAGTAGTCCTGGGACACGAAGTCGGGCGCGAAGATGGCCATGCACACCCCGCCGTTGGCCGCCAGGGTCTCCAGGACGTCATCGGGCACATTGCGCGGCGCGGAACAGATCGCACGCGCCGAGGAGTGCGAGAAGATCACCGGCGCCTGCGTGACCCGCAGGGCGTCGCGCATGGTGTCGGCCGAGACGTGCGACAGGTCGACCAGCATGCCGAGCCTGTTCATCTCCCTCACGACTTCCTCGCCGAACGCGGACAGGCCATGGTTGACCGGCTCGTCGGTGGCGGAGTCCGCCCAGGGGGTGTTGTCGTTGTGGGTCAAGGTCATGTAGCGCACGCCCAGCGCGTACAGCATGCGCAACGTCCCCAGCGAGCAGTCGATCGAATGGCCGCCCTCGGCGCCCATCAATGAGGCGATCCGCCCGGAGGCGAAGACGCTTTCCACCTCCTCGGCGGTGGTCGCCAGGGCCAGGTGGTCGGGGTAGCGCCGGACCATGGCGAGCACGCAGTCGATCTGCTCCAACGTGGCCGTGACCGCGTGCCCCGCGGGCAGGGAGGAGGGGACGAACACCGACCAGAACTGCCCGCCGACCATCCCGGCCGCCAGCCGCGGCAGGTCGGTGTGGGTGCGCCCGGAGGTGTCGCGGCTGATGTCGAGCCGATCGAAGTCGTAGCCGACGAGACTGCGCGCCGCCCAGGGCAGGTCGTTGTGCCCGTCGATCAGGGGGTGCTCGCGGAGCAACCGGGTGACGGCGGCGGCGAGGTGCGGCGACTCGGACGAAGCGGCGACAGCGGTTGTTTCCATGCCGATGAGCCAATCACACGTGACATCGGGGGCGATTGTGCGCCTGGACGAACCTGCGTGGTAACGGTTGGAGTTCCGCAGACCCAGGCGGGCGAGACCACGCACGCTGCCGGGACGCGATCGGGCGCATCCCGGCAGCGCGGGTCAGGTGAGCGTGTCAGGCCTGACGGACCGGTTCGGGGGCCGGCGGCCGAGCATTCGCTGCTATGGCTCTTCGATGTCCGGGCAGCTGGTGCCCTTGGCGGGGACCTTGAGGTTGATCAGGTAGTCGTCGATCACGTCGTTGACGCAGGCGACCGGCCCGGCCCCGGAGGTCGGGTAGACGGCGTGCCCGTAGCCCTCGTAGGTGACCAGAGTCGCGCCGGTCTGCTCTGCGGCCAACTGCGACGAGGGGTAGTCGGCGGCGAAGTCGTGCACGTTGCCGATCATGACCAGCGGCGGAGCACCCTTGATGTTCGGACGGGACTGCGGGTTGGTGGTCTGGCCCATCCATCCGGTGCAGTCCAGCCCGCTCTTGGCGAACGAGGTCCACTGGGTGTTGGGGTACAGCTTGGCCAGCCGGGCCAGCCAGGTCTTCCACTGCGCGTAGCTGTTGACCTTGAACGTGAAGTCCCTGCAGAAGTACACCCCGTGCGGCAGGGGGGCAAGCGGGTCATCCTCCGCCGGCTTGGCCTGCTTCTGCTGCTTGGGCGCGTCGCTCTTCTCGCCGTCGTTCAGGGCCTTGAGCTCGCTCGCCAGCCGCTTCCACCGGCTGGGGACGTGGGCGAGGAAGATTCTCTCGGTCAGATCGTAGAAGTTGACCTTCTTGCCGGTGTTCGGGTTCACCAGGTCGCCCTTGCGGGCCCGCTCACGCAGCTCGCCGTAGGTCTTCTTGGTGTCCTTGCCGTACAGGGCGCAGCCGGAGGCCTGGTCGCACCAGTCGGCGAACGCGAGGAAGTTCTTCTCCTGCACGGCGGTGTGGGCGTTCATCCAGTCCCAGGGGCCCCGCATGGTGTGGACCAGGTTCGCGTCGGCGACCAGCGCCCGGACACGGTTGGGGTACATCTCGGCGTACTGCTGGTTCGCCAGCGTGCCGTACGAGTAACCGACCTGGGTGATCTTGTCCTCGCCGAGCGCGGCCCTGATGGCGTCGATGTCCCTGACCACGTCACGGGAGTCGAGGTGGTCGTAGAGCGGGCCGGTCTTCGCGCGGCAGTCCTCGCTGAGCTTCTTGTTGGCCGCCACGAGCTTGTCGAACTCGGCCTGGCTGCCCGGGGTCTTGAGCTGCTCGGTCTGCAGGGTCATGGTGAGGTCGCACTTGACCCGGCTGCTGGTGTTGACGCCGCGCGGGTCGTAGGTGACGACGTCGAAGCGCTTGCTCACCGCGTCGCTGAACACCTTCCCCTTCTGGTGGATCATGACGTCGACGCCGGCGGTGCCGGGGCCGCCGGGGACCATGAGGATGGAGCCGATACGGGACTTGGAGTCGGTGGCCTGCGTGCGGGCCAGGCCGATGTGGATCTTCTCGCCGTTGGGCTTGGACCAGTCCATCGGCACCTCGAGGGTGGCGCACTGGATCGCGTCGTCGGTGCCTGCGCACTGCTTCCAGTCGATCGTGCCGGCCGTGGATGCGGCGGCGGGCCCGACGGTGATGGCGGATGCCACCAGCATCAGCGCGCCCGTGAGGACGGCCGGTAGATGATGAGCACTCAATCTCACTGATGTAAGCCTTTCTCAAGAACTCGGGGAAATTTGGCAGGAACGGCATTGCCAGTCCGGATAGTCCGTGTCTGGTGACGGCGGCCTGGCCGTCAAGGCGTGGCCAGGGCCTCGGTGGGCGACATCCGGGCGGCGCGAACGGCCGGGTAGAAGCCGGCGACGCCGCCGATGACCAAGGTGGCGAAGACGCCACCGAGCATGGCCCAGACGGGGACGATCGCGGGCCAGCCCTGCAGGCCCGCGTAGGCGCTGGTGACGCCGATGCCGAGCGCCACGCCGCCGACGCCCCCGATGGCCGACAGCAGCAACGACTCGGCCAGGAACTGCAGTCTGACCTGCCCGCGGGTGGCGCCGAGGGAGCGGCGCAGCCCGATCTCGGCCCGCCGTTCCAGCACGGAGATGACCATGGTGTTGGCCACGCCGACGCCGCCGACCAGCAGGGCGACACCGCCGAGGCCGACCAGGAGCGCGTTCAGGGTGGCGTCGGTGGCCTGCTTGGCGGCCAGCACGTCCGACGGGCGTGAGACCTTGACCTCGTTGGGTTTCTCCGGGTTGGCGGTGGCCGCGAGCACGTCGCGGACCGCGGTCACCGACTTCTCCTCGGCCCTGGTGTAGATCGTGGTGGGGTAGCCGTCGAAGCCGAGCCGTTCCGTGGCGACCGGCCAGCCGATGAGGGCGGCGGTGTCGAGTTCGGGGGCCAGCGGCGCGGAGGCGAGCACGCCGACCACGGTGAACCACTGCCCGCCGAGCCAGACCCGCTGGTCGGGGCCGGCCCGGACGACGCCGAGACGGTCGGCCGCCCTGGCGCCGAGGACGACGGCCGGGTAGCGGTGGGTGGCCTCGTTCAGCCAGGAGCCGCTGACGACCTGGGCGCTGACGTCCTTGAGCAGGTCGAGGCGGGCGGCGGTGACCGAGATGCTGCCCGACTCCGCCGCCGGGATGTGGTCGTTGCGGTAGACCTTGGCCGAGGTGACGCCGGCCGCGGTGACCGAGGTGACCGGGCCGATCTGGTCGATCATGGCTTCGGCCTCGGCAGGCAGGTGGGAGTCCTCGCCGAACAGGGACTGGCCGGGTGAGACCTTGAGCAGGTTGGTGCCGAGCGCGGACAGCTGCCGGTTGAGGTCCTCCTGGCTGGAGGCGGAGATGCCGACGACGCCGAGCATGGCGGCGATGCCGATGGCGATGCCGAGCGCCGACAGGAACACGCGCAGCGGCCTGGCTCGCAGGCCCGCGCCGCCGACCCTGGCCACGTCGCGCGGCCGCATGCGGGCGGGGGTCAGGACGGTCATGTCCGCACCCCCTCCACCACGCGTCCGTCCAGCATCTCGACCTGCCTGGGCAGCGAGGCGGCGATGCCGCGGTCGTGGGTGATGATGACCACGGTGGTGCCCGCGCGGTTGAGCTCGCGCAGCAGGTCCATCACGCCTGCTCCTGATCGGGAGTCGAGGTTGCCGGTCGGCTCGTCGGCCAGCAGCAGCCGCGGGCCGCCGACCACGGCGCGGGCGATGGCCACGCGCTGCCGCTCGCCGCCCGACATCTCGTGCGGGCGGTGGCCGAGCCGGTGGCCGAGCCCGACCCGTTCCAGCGCCTCGGCCGCCCGCCGGCGGCGCTCGCGCAGCGAAGGGCCGCAGTAGAGCAGCCCGTCGGCCACGTTGTCCACGGCGGGCACCCCGGCGGTGAGGTGGAACTGCTGGAAGACGAAGCCGATGACGTTCGCCCGCAGCGCGGACACCTGCCGGTCGGTCAGGGCGCTGACGTCGTGCCCGGCGACGCGGACGGTGCCGCCGCTCGGGCGGTCCAGCGTGCCGATCATGTTGAGCATGGTCGACTTGCCGGAGCCGGAGGGGCCGACGATGCCGATCAGCTCGCCGTCCTGGATGCCCACGGAGACGCCGTGCAGCACGGTGACCTCGCCGTAGCCCTTGCTCACCTCGTCGAGTTCGACGATCACTTGGGCACCGCCACGGTGACGCCCTCGCTCACGCCGGTGACCTCCACCTTGCCGTCGGCGAACATGCCGGTCTTGACGGCGGTGTAGCGGGTGCTCGCACCGTCGACGACCTGCACGCCGTAGCCGCCCTCGGCGAGCGCGACCAGCGCCCCGACGGGGACGGCCAGCACGTTCTCGCGCTGGTCGGAGACGATGGTGACCTGCACGGGGGCCGAGTCGTAGGCCTTGTTCAACCTGGGGACCGATACCTTGACCTCGACCGTGGTGGCCGCGTCGTCGCCGGTGCCGCTGGTCGTGGCGACCTTGCCGACGCTGATGATGCTGCCCTTGACCGTGGTGCCGTCCGGCAGCTCGACCGTGGCCTTCATGCCCCGCCTGACCAGGCGTTGGTCGGCCACGTCGAGGTTGATCAGGACCTGCCGGGTGGTTCCCGTCGCGGTGAGCACCGGGCCGCCGGCGGCATCGCCCAGCGCGGCTTTGAGGTCGGCGACGCGGATCTGGCCGGGGGCGACGACCACGTCGGTGGTCTCGACCTTGCCGGTGACCTCCAGGCCCAGATCATCCTGCCAGTCCTTGACCGCCTGCCGGGTGGCGTAGGTGAAGGTGTCATCCACGGTGAAGCCGGTGTAGCCGAGCTTGGCGAGGTTCTGCTCGAACTCCTTGACGTCCTTGCCTTCGACGCCGTCTTCCAGCGTGCGATAGAGCGGCATGCTGCCGTACAGCAGGGGGCGGCGGGCGGCGTCGACGCTGTAGACGGCCTTGCCCCGGGTGATGACGGAGCCTTCCGCGGGCAGCCAGGTGATCGTGCCCCGTGCCTTGGACGTGATCGTGGTGGCCGTGCCGTAGCCGAGCGTGCCGTCCACGTTCTTGGACTCCGTCAGCGTGGCGCGGGTCACTTTGGCGGTGGCCGGAGGGGTGCGGGTGGCGGCCGCCGTGTCCGGCTGCTCGCCGCCGAACCCCACGGCGGCCGCCGCCTCGGCGGCCGC
>NZ_JBEXUP010000107.1:0-30380 GCF_040614375.1 Nonomuraea sp. NPDC005983 | reverse complement strand
CCACCTCTGGAAGTACTCAACGAGTCCCTTTCAATCCAAACAGCCGCATAGGCTACGCCCATAAGACGGCTGTCCGGAATCACCATGGCCCCTCACCTTCACCGGGACGGGTGACTACGCCGCACTGCGGCTGCTTCCAGGTGGGGGCGAACCCGAAATCTGGTGGGCGGCAGAGCCTCGCTATGGCGCATGGAAGATGGACGTCGACTACCGTGAGTACCTGGACATTCTTCAGCTGACCAAGGGCGCCTTCAACTGGCAGTTCCTGTTCACTCGGGCGCCACTGGGTGATGGGGAGTTCGAGCCCGTGTGCGAACGAATTGCGAACATGCTCGACGCATTGCCGATCATGTTTCCCGAGCACAACTACGAGCCGCTCAGAGAACGCTTCTCCGCGCGTCTTCGAGATGGGCGTAGGTAGCTAAGCTGCCACTAGAACACGGCCTTCACCTGCGCGAACGGCGCCACACTTCCCCTGCTCCCGCTAGCTGCCATCTCCGGGACTGTCAGGTGAGACATCGAAGGCGTCACGCGCGGCTCTCATCAAGGATGTGCTGAAGCGAGGGCGAGTGGTAACGGATACGCAGAACCGAGATGGCATCGTCAAGGAATTTACGTATGAGGAGCCAGTCGGATTTGCTCAAGATCGAAAGAGGACACCGCTCCACACGCTACGCGTCTATTACGACCCCGACCTCAATCGCGTTCGCAACGCCTTCCCGGCCAAGTGAGCCCACATGAAGATCTCTTTCTCGCCGAGCGCTGACTATTCTGATCACGGGCGAGAGCGCGTGCGCGGCGTCAATCTAGCGACCGTTTCCAGGGCCGACCTGAGGTGGTACTACTTCCTAGTACGGCAGTCGCCATTCATGGCGTGACCAGCACGGATGCGTGATAGGTCGATGCGATCTTGTCATCGGATGCGGGCACAACGAGAGCAGCCGCTCGTGATCATGACTGTGTGACGAGTACAAGATCGAGAGCGGCTGCTGCGCTCATCCTAGAAGCCCGGCGCGCGCAACGGAACATGGACGAACTGCTCTGCGGGCTGGCACCGATGTTCAGCCGGATCGAGCCCCGCCTGCAGGCCGCCAAGTACATCCGCGCCGTCATGTCCGACCTGCCCAAACGCAACGGCTGGACGATCGCCGAGCAGGCCGGAGACCGTTCTCCCTGCGCCACTCAGCGGCTGCTGAACCGCGCCCGCTGGGACACCGCGGGTGCCATGACCGTCGTGCGCCGTTTCGCTGTCGCCCACCTGGACGCTGCTGCCGGCCCCGGGAGCCTGACCGTCGGCGCGCTGGATGAGTCCGGGCAGGAGAAGAAGGGCACCGCCACGGCCGGAGTCAAACGGCAGAACATGGGCTGCGCGGGCGGCGTGGACAACGGCGTCAACACCGTCTACCTGGCCTATATCCGGGGCGGGACCGGGCACGCGCTGATCGCCGCCCGGCAGTGGATCCCCGCCGAGCAGATCACCGACCCGGTCACGGCGATCACCACCGGCCTGCCCCTGGACCTGACCTTCGCCACGAAGGGAGAACTGGGCATCGGCCTGCTGTCCGACGCCTGGTCCGACGGTGTCCGCCTGGACTTCCTGACCGGCGACGAGGTGTACGGCGCCTGCACCAAGCTGCGCACCTTCCTGGAACAGCACGAGCAGGCCTACGTGCTGCGCGTGCGCTCCTCCTTCGCCCTGACCTTAGGTGGCGGCACCAGCCTGACCTGCGCTCAGGCCGTGGCCCGGCACTGCAAACCCAAACGCGCCTGGACCATCCGTTCGGCCGGGGACGGCTCCAAAGGCGAGCGCGCCTACGCCTGGGCCTGGATCGCCACCGCCAGCCCCGTCCACTATCTGCTGGTCCGCAAGCACCGCAAGACCGGCGAGTTGACCTTCCACTACTGCTTCGTGCCCGCCGATCAGCCGGCCACCCTGGCCCGCCTGATCGCCGCCGCAGGGCTGAGATGGCCGGTGGAGGAGAGTTTCGAGTTCGGAAAGGACCTGTTCGGCCTGGATGAGTCCCAAGTACGCCTGTACGAGGCGTTTCTGCGGCACCTCGTGCTGGTCATGGCCGCCCTGGCGATCTGCGCGGCCGGTGCCGCAGACGCTCGGCGGCGTACCGACACCCAGGCACCACCAGCCCGCCGGCCCGATCAGCCGTCACCCGCCGACGCGGGCATGATCCCGCTGACCATCGCCGAGGTCAAGCGCCTGTTCAACGCCGCGACACCGACGACTCCCTCACTGCTGCACGCCGCCCATTGGTCACTCTGGCGGCGCCGACACCAGGCCCGAGCCCGCTGGTTCCACAAACGCGCTCGTCTGGCCACCGTATAAACCCAGCTCAGCTAACGAATGGCGACTGCCGTACTAGGGTTCCTTCGGATCTCCGACTCTGGTGTCGAGGTCGGGCCGCCGCGGGGATGGGTTCCGCTGTTCGATGCGATGTACTGCGTGCAGCAAGTGATGATCTTCGCCCAAGGAGGGCAGGCGCTCGGAAAGATCGATTTCACCGAAAATGACGAGTGCATCGATTTTACGTTGAGTCAGGGCACGCTCCGTATGGCTCCAAGCTACATGGAATCCGAGCTGAACTGTACTGTCGATGAATTCGTTGCGGCTGGGACCGAGTTCATTCGCGGAGAGTTGCGGCGGGTGACATCTGAGTACCCATCGCTGGCTCGCAACTCCCATGTGCGGGCGTTGGCAAGAGATGTAGGTCTAGAGATCCCTGAATAGCAGGAGGAAGGTTCTCGGGTCTCCTGGAGACGTAGCCTGCCTACCTGGCCCGACAGACGCTGCACTGGATAGCGGCAGCAAAAAATGAAGCCCCGTCAGTCCTGGCGGGGCTTCTGCATGGGGAGACGGCAGTAGTTGACGGCAACGTCAGCGGACGAGGGCGGCGCAGGGTGGCGGTTCTTCGCCGTCGGTCCTGGCACCCTGAGTGTTCGTCAGGCTTTCGAGGGCGGTGTCGAGGGCGTCGATGGCCTGACGTTGGAGGTGGAGTCGGACATGGGCGTAGACGGTGGTGACGCCGATGTGGGCGTGGCCGAGGACTTCTTTGATGACGACGAATTCGCCTCCCTGCTCCAGGAGCAGGGTGGCGCTTGACCGGCCATGATCATCGGGTTACCCCCGCAGGCGTGGGGAGCACATGTCCATCGACCCAACGCCCCGGGAGACCTTCAGCGAGTTCTGGCTGGGAACGCGCAGGCTCCGCTGGCTCTTCGCGGCCGGAGTGGTGCTCGCGGTCGTGGCGACCCTCTGTGAAATCGCCGCGATCGCCCTGTTTGGGCACATCACCGGCGAGTGAGATGCCCTAGATCTTCCGGACAGCTCCCCAACTACGTACCACTCCGGGATCGGCTACCGCCATCCCATCGACGTGCACTACGGTCGCGCAGCAGCCGTCCGCGAACGGCGCGCGTCGTCCTGGCCGCCGCCCATGCCACTCACCCCGGAACGCTTTGCCAGTGGCGGCACCTCCACCCCTGCCAGGTCTTGCCTGGATCAACAAACCCGAACCCGACCAGCCGAGGGCACCACAGGGAATCCGAAACAGAATTAACCCAGCTCAACTGCCTTGATCAAATTGACAGGTTCCGCCGCCGCCGTCCACGACGTGTGGGGCGAACTGGTCAAGAAAGCGCAAGGAACTGGACGAGCTTTGCGCTGATGGGCTAACGTCGCTCCCGCGAAGGGGAGTAGTCCTGTAAAACCGGCCGTCGACATGCTGGAGCCTCTTGGGGTTCCCGGTGGCCGGGCCCGCTCAGGCGGGTGGGCGAGACCTTCGATCCCTTGTTGATGACGCGTACGCGGCATCGCGGGGGTCGAGGTCGCCCTGGCTCCGAATTTCGCCTTCGTGACTCCTCGCCCCCGGCGATACGCGGGAAGGCTTGAGGACAGCACACATGTGGCACTTCGTCCTGCTGATCGCCTGTGCTGTGGCGATCTATCTGGCGTGTGAGTGGTTCGTCAACGCGGTGGAATGGCTGGGCCGCCGGCTCAACGTGGGCAAGATGGCGGTGGGCACCATCCTGGCGGCTTTCGGCACCGCGTTGCCCGAATCGGTGGTGACCCTGGTCGCGGTCACCACTGGCGCAACGCCGGAGGCCAAGGACATCGGGGTAGGCGCGGCGATGGGGGGCCCGCTGGCGCTGGCCACCGTCGCCTACGCCGCGACCGGCGCGGCGCTGCTGTTCAAGCGTCGCCGCGACCGCAAGCGGGTGCTCGCACACGCCGCTGTCGGCTCGAATGAGGGCGGAGCCGTGGCCGCAGGAGAGCGGGGGGAGGTCATCACTGATCCGGCCGAGGCCACACGGCTGGCCAAGGACCAGCGCTGGTTCTTGTACGTGTTCGTGTTCAAGGTCGGGCTCGGGCTGGTGGCGTTCGCGTTCAAGCCGTGGCTGGGTCTGGTGTTCTTCGCCGCCTACGCTGTCTACTTCTGGCGCGAGATGCGCGGCGACAACGGGCCGGCCGACGGCGGTGACGACGAGGACGAGCTGGAGCCGCTGAAGCTGCAGCCGAAGGCCTCCTCTCCAGCCACCTGGGCGGTCGTGGCCCAGACGCTGACGACCCTGGTAGTGATCTTCTTCGCCTCTCAGCTGTTCGTCCACCGGTTGGACGCGATCGGCCCGATGATCGGCCTGCCCGCCGCAGTGACCGCGCTCCTGCTGTCTCCGGTCGCCACCGAACTGCCCGAGATCATGAACGCGATCATCTGGGTGCGGCAGGGCAAGACCAAGCTGGCCTTGGCCAACATCTCCGGCGCCATGATGATCCAGGCCACCGTACCCAGCGGGCTGGGCCTGCTGTTCACCTCGTGGTCGTTCAGTCCGGCGCTGATCTGGGCCGGTGTCATGACCATGGCGGCCATTGTCTACCTGCTGGTGATGATGCACTTCCACAAGCTCACCGCCGGACGACTACTCCTCGCCGGCGTGTTCTATGTGATCTTCGCCGCCGGGCTCCCGATCTTGACCTGAACGCCCCGAGGACGACACCCGCATTCCTCACCTGGTAGGCCGCGCCTGGCAGACAGTCCCAGATCATCGTTGCGTTTCGGCAGCGTCCGGAAGAAGGCAGCATGACCGGCTCGTTCGAGATAGATCATCCACAGCGCCGCAACAGTCATGGGCGCACCGCGTCGGCGGCACAGCGGGCGGCTGAGCCTGCCTCGCCGCGCGGGGCTCAGCAGCGCAGATCCCGCACGGGTCCCGTCCCGGGCGCCGAGTTGCGAGCCATCACCGTCTCCGGTCTCAACGTCGTGACCGGCCATGACTATGCCTAACGAGCCACTCGGCCAGTGGGCGAGCCCACTGCTCTGCCATCCCGCATCACCAACCAGGCACGATCAGCCGCCGACAACCTCCGTGCCAACCTCACCTTCGGATGAACGGCCGTCGACCTCTGCCCGCCCTGCCAACACCGGCACGTTCGGCGCCGAGACCATCGAGCGGTTCCTGCACACCAGCTACGACCAGTTCGCCGGCCGTGCCGTCATCGCCAACTACCTGCCGCTGCTGGCCGAGCGGTTCGCCCGCCAGCGGCTGCGCGCGCTGGCCCGCATCGAGGGCAAGGACGGCACCGGCGTGCCGATCGTGCTGTTCTTGTGCGTGCACAACGCCGGTCGCTCGCAGATGGCGCTCGGCTTCTTCACCCGGCTGGCCGGCGAGCGCGCCCTCGGCTGGTCCGGCGGCACCGAGCCAGGCGAGCTGATCAATCCGGCCGTCGTCGAGGTGATGCACGAACGCGGCATCGACATCACCGGCGAGTTCCCCAAACCGTGGACAAGCGAAATCGTTCAAGCCGCCGACGTGGCGGTCACCATGGGCTGCGGCGACGCCTGCCCGGTCTATCCGGGCAAGCGCTACCTGGATTGGGATCTGGACGACCCGGAAGGCAAGACGCTGGAGCAGATCCGGCCGATCCGCGACGACATCGAGCGCCGGGTACGCGCCCTGCTGGCCGACATCGGGGTCCCGGCCGGCTGAGGGCAAGCTCACGTACCAAGCTGGCAGAGACGCATGTCAATATAGACATGAACCTATTTCGATGAACATCTATACGGAGGGCGTGGATGGAACTGCTGGAGATCCTGGAGTGCAGCCCGCCGCTGACCCGCGAGCCACTGGACGCCGAGCAGGCGGCCGGGGTGGCGCGCGTGTTCAAGGCGCTGGGCGACCCGGTACGGCTGCGCATCCTGTCGATCGTGGCCAGCCGCGCGGGCGGCGAGGTATGCGTCTGCGACATCACCGACGCGTTCGAGCTGTCCCAGCCGACCATCAGCCATCACCTGAAGGTGCTCAAAGAGGTCGGGCTACTGACCTCGGAACGGCGCGCCTCCTGGGTCTACTACCGCCTGGTGCCCGAAACGCTGGGCGAGCTGTCGGCGCTGCTGACCCTGCCGGCCACCCCGCCGGCGGTTTCGCTGTGATGGCCGCCCAACCCGCACAGGACACCGCGCCGCCCGCCAATGTGATCGGCGCCCTGTCGATGCTGGACCGGTTCCTGCCGGTGTGGATTATCGCGGCCATGGCCGTCGGGTTGCTGCTCGGACGGCTGGTACCCGGCCTGGACACCGCGCTGGACGCCGTCAAGATCGGCGAGATCTCGCTGCCGATCGCGCTCGGCCTGCTGCTGATGATGTACCCGGTGCTGGCCAAGGTCCGCTACGACCGCCTCGGCACCGTCACCGGTGACCGCCGCCTGCTGGTCTCCTCACTGGTGCTGAACTGGGTACTCGGCCCGGCGCTGATGTTCGCCCTGGCCTGGATCTTCCTGCCCGACCTGCCGGAATACCGCACCGGCCTGATCATCGTCGGGCTGGCCCGGTGCATCGCCATGGTGCTCATCTGGAACGACCTGGCCTGCGGCAACCGCGAGGCCGCCGCCGTGCTGGTCGCGCTCAACTCCATCTTCCAGGTCATCGCCTTCGGCGCGCTGGGCTGGTTCTACCTGCAGGTCCTGCCCGGCTGGCTCGGCCTGACGCAATCCGCGCTCGATGTCTCGGCCTGGGACATCGCCTTCTACGTACTCGTCTTCCTCGGCATCCCGCTCGCCGTCGGCTACGCCTCGCGCAAGCTCGGCGAGCGCGCCCGCGGCCGCACCTGGTACGAGCAGCACTTCCTGCCGCGCGTCGGCCCGATCGCCCTGTACGGCCTGCTGTTCACCATCGTCATCCTGTTCGCCCTACAAGGCCACACGATCACCTCCCAGCCCGTAGACGTGGCCCGCATCGCCCTGCCGCTCCTGGCCTACTTCGCGCTCATGTGGGGCGGCGGCTTCCTGGCCGGGAAGGCGATCGGCCTGCCGTACGACAAGACGACGACGCTGGCCTTCACCGCCGCCGGAAACAACTTCGAGCTGGCCATCGCGGTCGCGGTCGGCGTCTTCGGCGTCACCTCCGGCCAAGCACTGGCGGGCGTCGTTGGACCCCTCATCGAGGTGCCCGTACTGGTCGCCTTGGTCTACGTGTCCCTGTGGGCACGGCGCCGCTTCTTCACCCCAGCCGAGGCGCTCCGATGAACTGCCTTGATTGCCTCACCGGTCGGCACCTGGCTGTTCCGGCTGTGGGCGTCTGCGTCGACTGCGGCGCCGCGCTGTCTGGAGCATGTGCACATCGAGGTCGTGCATCGCACGAGGCTCGTACCGCTCAACCGGAGTGTGGAGCCACCGGCACGGCTGCTTACCTGCCCGACCTGCGCCGCCGCCCGTCGGGCCGCAGGAGTGACTTCTACACATCAAGGGAGACTTTCTCATGACCGATAAGCCAAGCGTGTTGTTCGTCTGCGTCCACAATGCTGGACGGTCCCAGATGGCGACAGGGTGGCTCACCCATCTGGCCGGCGACCGCATCGAGGTCCGCTCCGCGGGATCCGAACCCGCCGACCAGATCAACCCCGTCGCCGTCGAGGCCATGCGCGAGGTCGGCATCGACATCACCGCCGAGCAGCCCAAGCTCCTCACCCCGGAGGCGGTCCAGGCGTCCGACGTGGTCATCACCATGGGCTGCGGCGACGCCTGCCCGATCTTCCCCGGCAAGCGGTACGAGGACTGGAAACTCGAAGACCCCGCAGGCCAGGGCATCGAAGCTGTCCGTCCCATCCGCGACGACATCCGGACCAGGGTGGAGAAGCTAATCAGCGAGCTTCTGCCAAATTGAGCCGACCTTTATTGGAAGCATCAAGTTTCTAATATTTTGTCGCGGAACTCTCCTACCGTAGATCACGGGAGCCCCAAGCCCCGTGATCTAAGGAGATCAATAATTCGATGCTGTACAGCCCCCGCCGCCTGGAAGCCCTACTGGGCACGTCCCTTCATCTGGTGACCTACCAGCAGATCAAGGCGCTCGTCGGCAATACGGACGCGCGCGAAGCAGAGGATCTGGACTACAAGCGCGCATACTCCTCTGGCGACAAAGAGAGGTCGGAGAAAGGCAACGACGACATCGCGATCGACATCGCCACCTTCGCCAACCATCGCGGCGGCCTCATCATCGTGGGAATGGCCGAAGTGCAGGAGATTCCCTCAGCGGTGCTGGACATCGAGTTCGGGACGCTGGAGAGCCGGATCCGCCAAGCCGCTGCCTCTCGGATCCACCCCATGCCCAGGTTCGAGACTCGCCCGGTACGCAATCCCGACGACCCCACCAAGGGCGTGCTGCTGATCTCCATCGCGCCCAGTTCCTACGCGCCGCATGCGGTCTCTACCCCGGCGAAGAAGGAGACCGGTCTGCGATGGCCGCGACGGCATGGCGCGGACAAGGTGTGGCTGTCGGAGTCGGAGATCGCCGCGGCTTACCGGCGGAGGGTCATGGCGGCCACCGACCAGGCACAGCGCATCTTGGACCTGGAGAATCGCATCGTCACCACGACAGCACTAACTAGCGGTCAGTACCCCCTGCCGCTGCTGGTGGTGACACTCGTCCCCGATCTGCCTGGCGAGCTGATCCTGGATGGCAACAGCGTCGAGAGGATCCGAGCGGCCACACGAGAAGAGATCGTCATGTTGGGGGCCTTCACCCCGACCTTCGAGGACATAGGCGTCGCGCACCGACGGCTCATAGCCGAGGCCGGGGCAGGCACTCCTTACGCGATCCGTGCCGAACTACATATTGATGGAGCCGGAACCTTCGCAGTGCATCCCATCGGCATGTCGCCTGCGGCTGGTGACAACTTCAAGGTGGGCGTCCTGGACGCCGAGATCGTCATCCGGACCGCGAGCGCGCTTCGTTATCTGGCACGCCATGCAAGAGATCGCGCGGGCGCAAATGGATCAGCGCTGGTGCGCGTGACGCTGGTCGCGGACACGTACCTGCACCCGGCAGTCCTGCCTGCCGAGTCAACAGGCGCCTGGCCCTACGACAACCCCAATTTCGTCCGCTACCGCGTCCACCTGCACACCTCCACCAAGATCGTCGGAGCGGACCGCCCGGTGGGCATTCGAGCCGCCCGATTGGCCTAAGGGGAGTCGGTGGCCTGGCTGGACGACCTGGCCGACGACGGGCAGCCCCTGGCGCGCGCCACCGCGCAACTAACGGGCGATCTCTTCCAGACGTACGGCATCGCCGAGAACGCTCAGATTCGGCGCGATGGCAGTGTCAACGCCTACGCCTGGGGAGCGCACTGGGAAGCGATCAAGACGTGGGTAGAAGCTGCGGGGATTCCCCTGGCAAGTGACGACTAACGCTCAGCCCTGGCTCACAGCTGCTTGACGATCTCGGCAACTGTCTCTCGGGCGGTACGGCTCGCCCCGATCAGGGTGGCCGATGCCGGCCCCGTCCAGTCGCCGTAGCCGAGCAGGTGGAGTCGGGGTTCGCCGACAGCCCTGGTGCCTTGCGTGGGGATGATGCCGGTGCGGTTGCGCAGGCGTAGCGGGGTCAGGTGTCCGAGGGCGGGGCGGAAGCCGGTGCACCAGATGATGGCGTCGCAGGTCAGGCTGGTGCCGTCGGGCCAGGCGACGCCTTCGGGGGTGATCCGGGTGAACATGGGCTCGGCCTTCAGCACGCCTCGGTCGCGGGCTTCGCGCACCGGCGGGACGGCGACGATGTCGCCCAGGTCGCCGATACTCTCCGCGTCGGCGGCGCGGGCCTTACGGGTGGCCAGCTCGAACAGGGCGCGGCCGTCCACCTCGTCCGGCAGGAGCCGGGGCGGGCGCAGTGTGGTCCAGGTGGTGTCGGCGACGATGGAGAGCTCGGCCAGGATCTGGGCGGCGGAGTTGGCGCCGCCGACGACCACCACACGTCGGCCCTGGAAAGGCTCGGCGCCTCGGTAGTCGGCGGTGTGGAGTTGTTGGCCCTGGAAGTCGCGGATGCCGGGGTAGTACGGGATGTACGGCCGCCACCAGGTGCCCGTCGCGCTGATCACGATGCGGGCCTGCCAGGCGCCGGCGTCCGTCTCGACCACCAGATGCTCGCCGTCGCGGCGTACCGCGCGGACCCGGGTCGGCCTGATGACTGGCAGGTCGTAGCGCTGTTCGTAGTCGGCGAGGTAGGCGACGGTGTCGGACGCGCTGGGGTAACCGCCGCTGGGCGGGATGGGCATCATCCGTCCGGGCAGGGAGCTGAACTGGGCGGGCGAGAACAAGCGCAAGGACGGCCAGGCGTGCTGCCAGGCGCCGCCCGGCCGTTCCTGGGCGTCGAGGATCACGAAGTCGGCCTTGGCGCGACGCAGGTAATACCCCGCGGCCAAACCAGCCTGGCCGCCGCCGATTACCAAGACGTCGACCGGGCGACGGCTTGCCGTCATGCGTTGACGAGATCCACGTCAACGGATCCGGGGGGCGCGGGCTTCGTCAGCGGGGCGAAGAGCTCGCCCAGCTTGTTCACAGCTGCGGGGATGATCCAGTAGTAGACCCAGGTGCCGCGCCGCTCGCTGCCGATCAGTCCTGCCGTGCGCAGCACCTTCAGGTGGTGGGAGATCGTGGGTGCGGTGAGGTCGAAGGAGGCGGTCAGATCGCACACGCAGACCTCGCCACCGGCGTGGGAGCCGATCATGGACAGCAGGCGCAGCCGTACCGGGTCGGCGACCGCCTTGAGCATGGCCGCGAGCTCGGCCGCGTCGCTCTCCGACAGCGGCTCACGCGCGATCGGCGCGCAGCACTGGATCGTGACGGCGGTCATGACGGCAACCCCTTACTTTGAAATCTATCTAAATCATAGGCGATGGTAGGACAGCAACGCGAACGCGGCGCTCGTGCAGGCGACCGCTACCGCCCCCATGACCCAGCCGTAGCCGACCGCCTGCGCGAGCGCCACCGCACCCAGCGGAGCCAGCGCCTTGTCAGCGACGGAGAAGGCGGCGATGCGGCCGGACAACGAGGCGTAGGCGGCGGTGCCGTACCGTCCGACCAGCAGGTGCGGCAAGGTGATGGAGGCGATGCCGAAGCCAAGCCCGAAGCCCAGCACGCAACCGATGGCGCCCGGCACCGTCCGCCCGACCAAAGGCAGGAGCAGGACGGCGCCCCCTTGCACGGCGAAGATCGCCGCCGCGATGAGCGCGGCTGGCAGGCGGGCTTGCAGACCGGTGGTGACCAGGCGTCCGGTCACCGACAGCACCCCCAGCAGCCCGGCCAGCGTGGCAGCCAGGACCGGCGAGTGGCCGAGGTGGATGAGGTAGGTGATGAGCAGGACCGCCATCACGGACACCGCGCCACCGTTGGCGGTGAAAGCGATCACCAGCAGCCAGAACGGCCGCCGGCGGGTGGCGGCCTTGACGATCTGAGCTCGCGCCTCGGCCGTGACCGGCTCGCGCTCTGCGTGGATACGGCGACGCAGCACGAACGCGTGCAGGGGGATCGCGGCCACGCCGTAGATCAGCGCCAGGATCACCAGAGCCTGACGCCAGCCGTACCGGTCCACCAGCAGCCCGGTCAGCGGCAGGAAGATCGAGGAGGCGAACCCGGCGACGACGGTGAGCGCGAGCAGGGCGTTGGCCCGGCCCCGCGCGTTGCCGTCGAACCAGCTGACGATGACGGCGAAGGCGCTCTCGTACAACACCATCGCGCACGCGATGCCGATGACGGCGAACACCGCGTACAGCTGGAGCAGGCTGTCGACGCGCGACCAGGCCAGCACGGCAACCGTGCCGAGGATCGACCCGGCGCTCATCAAGCCTCGGCCGCCATGGGCATCCAGCCAGCGGCCGGCCAGCGGCGCGCACAGTGCGGCGATCAGAATCGACAGGGTGAGGGCGGCGGCGATCTGGGTGGTGCTGGCGTGCAGGTCGGCCGCCATGGGGGTGAGGAAGACGGAGAAGGCGTAGTAGAGCACGCCGTAGCCGATGGTCTGGGTGACGGCTAGCGCGGCGACGATCCGCCAACCGTGTCGAGAACGGGGCTGACCGCCGCCCCCGGAGTTGGGGGCGGCGGTCTCGGCGGTGGAGCTCACTCGTGCTCGCTGGAGCAGGAGATCAGGCCGCGGCCGGCGGTCGTGGTTCTCCAAACGCCCTCGGTGTCGGTGATGAAGCCTTGGGCGTGCAGTCGCCAGGTCAGGGTGCCGGCCATGCGGGCGATCGCCGAAGCGAACCCGGGGTTGGTGCTCGATCGGCGGGCGCGGACCAGGTGACCGGCCAGTTGCCGGGTATCCAGGTGGCCGTGTTCGCAGATGAGGCGCAGGGCCTCCTTCTGGGGGGCGGTCGGGTATCCGTCGGACATGTTCCCTGCTTTCAGCCGCAGCAACTGCCGCCGCCGTCAGCGGCGACGGTGACCAGAGGCAGCGGGGTGGCGAGCAGACCGCCGCTGATGCCGGTGGCCAGGCCGACCCGCTGCTCCTGGGCTTCGGCGAGGTTGGAGGAGCACACACCAGTCTCGGGCAGGTCGAGCTGGACGTCGCGAGCGGCCGCCCAGTCCCCCGCCAGCGCGGCGACGACGGAGCGGGCCTGCTCGTACCCGGTGGCCATGAGGAAGGTGGGGGCGCGGCCGTAGCTCTTGACACCGACCGCGTAGTAGCCGGGCTCAGGGTGGGCCAACTCGTCCACGCCGTGCGCGGGGACGGTGCCGCAGGAGTGGGCGTTCGGGTCGATCAGCGGTGCCAGCGCGCGGGTGGAGCCGAGGATCGGGTCCAGGTCCAGGCGCAGTTCGCCGGCGATGGAGTGGTCGGGGCGGTAGCCGGTGGCCGAGATGATCCGGTCCACCGTGATCGACTGCTCGCCGCCGGACGGGTCTCGGCTGACCACCGTCGCCTTGTCCCCGTCCGTGGCGATCGAGTGGGTGTAGAAGCCGGTCACCAACGTGATCCGGCCGGAGGTGACCAGCGCGTGCAGGCGGGTACCGAGAGCGCCGCGGGCGGGCAGGGCGTCGGCCTCGCCACCGCCGTAGGTGCGCGACGCGTTTCCGGCCCGGATGGCCCAGGTGATCTGCGCGTCCTCCAGCTGAGCCAGGGCGAGCAAGGTGGTGGCCGCGGAGTGCCCCGCGCCCACGACCAGGGTGTGCTTGCCGGCGTAGGTGTCGCGGTCGGCTCCCAGGACGTCGGGAAGTGCGTGGTCGACGAAGGCCGCCGCCTGCGCCTCGCCGTGGGCGGGCAGGCCGCTGGCGCCCAGGACGCCGGGGGTGGTGTAGGTGCCGGAGGCGTCGATGACGGCTCGGGCCTGGAGCTCTTCGCCGTCCTGCAGGCGGATCAGGAAGGGGACGTCGTCGCGGCCGGCGGTGCGCACCCGGTCATACCCCAGGCGGCTGATCGCGGTGACCTGCGCGCCCAGCCGCAGGCGGTCGCCGAACAGCTTGGCCAGCGGAGCGAGGTAGTCGGAGACGAGTTCGGCGCCGGTAGGCAGCCAGTCCTCATCAGGGGCGTTCCAGCCGTCGGCCTCCAGCAGCCGGCGGGCGGCGGTGTCGATGTTGTAGCGCCACGGGCTGAACACCCGCACATGTCCCCACCGGGCGATGGAGGCGCCCGCCTGCCGACCGGCTTCCAGGACGAGGAAGACCAGGCCGCGCTCGGCCAGGTGGGCGGCGGCGGCCAGGCCGACCGGCCCCGCGCCGATGACCACCACGGGCAGACTTTCGGCGCGCGCCTGCGGCACGAACGCCTCCAGCTCTACGGTCGTCGGACCGCAGCATCCACTACTCATGATCGCTCCTGGGTGTTGAGGGGGCATCCGACTGGCTGCTTAGATATTTGTCTAATCAGTGTGCAGAGTGCATCACTGATTAGAGGATTGTCAAATCAGCGAAGCGACCGGCAGTTCGAGGGCGATCAGCCGCACCCGGCGCCCGGCGAGCTGTCCGGCGGACAGCACGCCTGCAGCGCGACCTGCAGATCGGTCAGGGCCCGCGCGACTCCCGTGGAGTTGACCCGGTAGTAGACGGTCTTCCACTCCCGCCGCGCGATCAGCACGCCGCTGTCGCGCAACGTGGCCAGCTGAGTGGAGGCGGCGGACTGGGCCAGCGACAGCCGCTCAGCCACCTCGTTGACCGTCAACTCCACCCCGCCCTCGAACAGCAGCATGATCTGCTGGCGGGTGTCGCTGGCCAGCGCCTTGAGGAAGCCGCGTGCGGCGTCGGTCAGCTCGATGCCGTTCGTCATGGTCATAGCATCACCCCACCCCATCATATTGTCATTTAGAGATTTGACGATACGATGCGGCGCATGAACACCATCGTCATCGGCGCGGGCCAGTCCGGCCTGGCCGCCGCCCGATCCCTGCGCGACGCCGGCATCACGCCCGCCATCCTGGAAGCAGGCCAGCAGCCCACCGGCTCCTGGGCGAACTACTACGACAGCCTCGCCCTGTTCTCCCCCGCCCTCTACAGCGCCATGCCCGGCCAGGATTTCCCCGGCGATCCCGACCACTACCCCAGCCGGGACGAGGTCGTCGCCTACCTGCAGCGCTACGCCGACACCGCCGACGTCGAGATCCGCACTGGCACCCGGGTCACCTCAGTGGAGGCCGACGGCGCCGGCGGCTTCCTGGTGCACACCGCAGGCGGCGAGACTCTGCACACGATGGGGGTGGTGGCCGCCAGCGGCGCCTTCGGCAACCCGCACCTGCCCACCATCCCCGGCCAGGACGACTTCACTGGCCAGCTCCTGCACGTCGCCGACTACCGCAACCCCAAGCACTACGCCGGGCAGCGGGTCATCGTCGTCGGAGGTGGCAACTCCGCCATCCAGGTCGGCTACGAACTCGCCGAGGCCGACACCGTCACCCTGGCCACCCGCCAGCCCATCCAATTCATGCCGCAGCTCATCGGCGGCAAGGACGTCCACTACTGGCACACCACCACCGGCTTCGACGACCTGCCGCCGCACTGGCTGGCCCGCATCGCCACCGGCACCATCGTCATGGACGCCGGCGACTACGCCGCCGCGCTGGAGTCCGGCCGGATGGACCGCCGCCCGATGTTCACCGCCTTCGACGGCGACCACATCGTCTGGGCCGACGGCGCCCGCGAAAGGGCCGACACGGTCATCTTCGCCACCGGCTACCGCCCCCACCTGGACTACCTGAACCCGCTCGGCGCCCTCGACAACGACGGGCTGCCCCTGCACTCCGGCGGCATCTCCACCACCCACCTCGGACTCGGCTACGTCGGCCTGGAATTCCAGCGCTCGTTCGCCTCCAACACCCTGCGCGGCGTGTACCGCGACGCCGAGCACATCACCGCTCCGATCGCCGCCTACGCCAGCGGAGCCCTGGCTTCCTACGGCCTATGACGGGAGCCGTGCACCGGCGATGAGGCCATGATCGCGTGGGAACGCATTGGGAACGATCAGCCGTAGTCGACCGGTGATCGCCGTAACCAGCCGGACGCAACGAGAGAGGCCCCTCACCGCGTTTCCGCTGGTGAAGGGCCTCTTTCTGCTGGTGTGGCAGGTGCAAGGTTCGAACTTGCGTAGGCTGAGCCGACGGTTTTACAGACCCGTCGCAATCACGCTCTGACCTGGCACAACTCCAATCTCAACGCGGAATTGGCCGCGTATTGGCCGCGGCCACCTCCGAGCACCCTTCAGAAGACGCGCACAAGCCTCTGTCTTGGCCGGCCTCGTGGGGAGCGCTCCCCATCTCGATCGCCGGGAAGGTGTTGCCCGGGACCATCCCCCCGTGCGCGAAGAGCACTGCTCTTCCAGCAGCTTCTTGCGTTGCGCTGGGGATCATCCCCGCGTGCGCGGGGAGCATCTCGGCCTCGACGGGCCACTGCGCGTCGTCCTGGAACCATCCCCGCGTGCGCGGGGAGCACCCCTCTCCCCCTTTCACCCGACCTGGAGCCCTGGGACCATCCCCGCGTGCGCGGGGAGCACTCGGTGCCGGCGCCCAGGTTGGTCGCGATGTTGGGACCATCCCCGCGTGCGCGGGGAGCACCTCGGGCTGGAGGATCGCGAGCCGTTCCTGCCGGGACCATCCCCGCGTGCGCGGGGAGCACTCGCCCCTGTGACGGATCGGGGAGCCAGGCAGGGGACCATCCCCGCGTGCGCGGGGAGCACTTTGTTGTTACAACTTCCGGTTTGTTCTGTTTGGGACCATCCCCGCGTGCGCGGGGAGCACCTGATCGCCTCCGGCACGGTGGACGACTACATGGGACCATCCCCGCGTGCGCGGGGAGCACCTGTTCGCCGGCGCGCTGGAGTCCCTGGCTCTGGGACCATCCCCGCGTGCGCGGGGAGCACTTCGGGGCGTGGATCGGCCTGTACGGCCGGAAGGGACCATCCCCGCGTGCGCGGGGAGCACCTGCCGTACTCCGACCCGGTCGCGGGTCTCGAGGGACCATCCCCGCGTGCGCGGGGAGCACCTGCCGTACTCCGACCCGGTCGCGGGTCTCGAGGGACCATCCCCGCGTGCGCGGGGAGCACATCTACAACTCGGGCGGCACGCGCACCGTGTGGGGACCATCCCCGCGTGCGCGGGGAGCACCCAGCCACACCGCACCACCGCAGGCGTCTCGGAGGACCATCCCCGCGTGCGCGGGGAGCACCCGATCTTCTCGATCGTGGCCATGAACGCCTGGGGACCATCCCCGCGTGCGCGGGGAGCACAGGCAGGCGGACAGGGTGCGCAGGCTGATCGCGGGACCATCCCCGCGTGCGCGGGGAGCACTCCTGCAGACCCGGCGGAATGTCGATGTCCCTGGGACCATCCCCGCGTGCGCGGGGAGCACCCAAGCCTCTGCCGCCAGGCGGGGGCTTTCGTGGGACCATCCCCGCGTGCGCGGGGAGCACAGGAATGAGAAAGGGCCCCATCTCACAGCGTGGGGACCATCCCCGCGTGCGCGGGGAGCACGGGCGTGCGCCGGGCAGGTGCGCACCCGGACGGGGACCATCCCTGCGTGCGCGGGGAGCACCACGGGACGCCTTCGCCGGTTTGGTGGAGAAGGGGACCATCCCCGCGTGCGCGGGGAGCACTGATCTCCATCATGTCCCAGACCACCGCGGTCAGGGACCATCCCCGCGTGCGCGGGGAGCACACCATTACGTGCGACCGCGGGTGCGGCTCCACGGGACCATCCCCGCGTGCGCGGGGAGCACACTCGCTGACCTGCATGGTTAGCAAGCGAGAGAGCGAAAACCGAGCACTTTCAGAGATTCGGACATTTCCGGCGTCCTCGGCGTCTGGTCATCGCGATGAGCCACATCTACACAGTAGGCCTGGCGATGACTGTCTAGCGTTGCCCATATCGGCGACGCTTTGCCGCCTTGCTCCAGTTACGCGGGGCGGCAGCCGGAGAGGGTGCAGGCAGATCTTTAGGGCGACGTAGCAGGATGAGGCCCTCATGATCGATGGGGTGCCACTTGTGGTCGTGAGTTTCGAAGGTGAAGCCCTGCTCGTTGTCAGTGGTGTACGCGAGCAGCGCTCGTCCGGTGTCTGCATACTGCTGGACTTCTAGCCAGAGGGCTTCTCGGATGCGAGCCGACGGACCGCCGATGAAGACACCAGGAGAAATCTCCATCAGCCAGCGAGTCAAGAACCCACGTAGTCCTACAGGACAGCGCGTGAGGACGATAACGGTCACCAGGGAACCTCGCCGATGTAGTCGTCGGCGTAGTTGCGGCCCGACTCCACCTCGATGCCGTGGTCGCTTTGCAGCGTGACCCGGTCGGTGTCGTCTTCCGTGGGGTCGCTGTGCACCTCATCCAGCAGGACCAGGCGTTTGATGTCTTCCACGCATCGCCTGAGTAGGCGCGTCTTGTTGACGTGGTCACGGATCGCTCTGCGCGTGCGCGACCCGACGTCTTCCGGGTCCTGTGCCGCCACGTCGAAGGCGATGGGGATGGCGACCTCCGTCTTGTAGAGGTCGGCAATGTCGAGGACGAATGCCAGTTCGTGCCCGGAGTGGATGAAACCAAGACCAGGCGCACATCCCAGCGCGGTGACGGTGGTCTGGGCGATGCCGTACATGCATTGCGCGGCTGCGGTGACCGCTTGGTTGACAGGGTCACCCGCGTTGAAGTCGCCGGGAACATAGATTCTGCCGTTCCAGGGAAGCCCGACTCGTTCGGCTTCCCGGCGGTAGCACTCCTTGACCCTGCGTCCTTCCCTGCCGAGAAGTTCGTGCCGCGTGAGGCCGTCGGGGTTCTCGTTCGGGAAGCGCATGCGATACATCTCGCGTGCAACGTCAAGCCGGGTGCGGCGGTTGGCCCACCTGGTCGCCTGCGCTTCGACGAGCGAAGAGGAGCGGTTGAGTGATCTCCCGCCGGAGTAGAAGCGCACCCCCTGCTCACCGACCCACACCACGCCAGCGCCGCTGTCACCCAGCAGGCTCATCGCCTGGTGGGTGACGCGGGTGCCGGGGCCAAGCAGAAGGGTTCCGATCGTGGCGGCCGGAATGTGGGTGACGCCCTCAGCATCCTCGGCCGTGATGGCGTTGTCTTCGCGGTGCAGGATGCATCGTTCCAGGTAGATGAACGAGATACGGTCTCCCATACGGGTGAGCTCGCGCGGCGAGGACATGCCGCGCTGGCCGACGGTGGCCACAGCTCACGCCTCGGCCAGGGTCATCAAGCCGCATCCGTAGGACTTCGCCCGGCCGAGCCCGCGGGTGAGGGTGCGCCTGAGCGCATCGGGATCGGTGACTTCCAGCCGGCCGTCGAAGGTGACGGTGAGCAGGGTGACTGGATCCTTCATGCCGCGCTTGGCGAAGGCCAACTGGCGCCGATCATGGACGATCAGCTCATGCTGGTCATGGTCGGGGATGAGCTGCCGTTCGACCGGCTTTTCGACCACCTTGAAGCCGGCCCTCTCTTGGCGCTCCAGCAGCCACTGGAGCTGGTGACGAGGGCCAACATGCGCGGTGAGTTTGGTGGGCTCGTCGGCTTTACGGCGGATGCTGTGCACAGGGTTGGCGGTGAGCCGGAAGGCCCACAGGCCGCCAACAGCCAGTCGGCCCAGTAGGGGCAGGTAGTCGTAGGTGTCCCAGCGGCCTGTCTGGGGCCAGCCGCCCTGCTCGACCAGGTGCGTGAGATCGGGTTTGTCCGGACTGACGATGTAGAGGTAGGTCTCGGCCCGGCTGTTCCGGTCGATCCGCCACAGCACCCGCGGCCCGTCCTCGCTCACGATAGGGATGTCGGCGAAGGAGGACATCACCGCAGCGTGCATGACCTGCGGCGACGACAGCAGCTTGCGCGCACCCACCCGGGCGGTGTTGAAGCGGAACCTCGTCAGGTACATCAGGCACCTTCCAGGACGGAGGTCGGGTCATGGTCGCGGGGCGCATACGGGTTCGGCTTGCTCACACCTGTCCGGCGCACTCCGCGCAGGGCGTAGCGGCGGTGGAGGGGGTCGAAGCTCAGAGGCTGGTCGCGCAGGCTGTCGACGGGCCCGTCGTCCTGCGTGGCCTCGATGAGGATCTCCAGGTCGACTCGGCGCTGAGTGCGGCGACTGCGCTGATACCAGCGCGAAGCCTGCCACCGCTCCTGCTCAAGCGCCTCCAGTAGGGGGTGTTCGTGGTCGACTCCCAGATCCACCGGTTGTGCCGGTGGGCAGGAGCGGCGTCCCAGGTAGGGCATGAAGACTGGGTCGCGCAGCGCCGCGTGCAGAGCGTCGATCAGTCGCTGGTCGCCTTCCACCCCCGCCACGAAGACGGCGTCGGCCAGGTAGAACCGGTCAGAGACCGGCTGCGCCTCTCCGCTGGCGAAGTGGTGCGCGGTCTGGAAGTCCCGCAGCACCGTGCCGGCCTGGTCGACGCGAACGCCGAAGCGCAGTGCCGCCAGGTCGGCGAGGTCGTCGGAGCGCTGGCGTCCCTGCGCCGCGGCGAGCAGCCCGATCACAGCGCTCTTGGTGGGCGCCGCTTCGGTGGAACGCCGGGCGAAGCGCGAGGAGGACCCCCACGATTGCAGGGGCCCAGCCAGTCGCATCAGTAGGACGCTCATGCCCCGTCCTGTCGCTGGACGATCTCCGCGCCGATGGCCGCAATCAGCTCGCGCAGCGGCACCTCGATGCCCAGCCCGGACAGCGCCTCGGTGTTCTTGCCGACCCGCAACACCCAGCACGGCGCATCCTCGGTAATACCGTATGCGCGTTCCAGCTCCGGTACGTACGACGCCAGGGTCTGCGACGCCTGCCGCACATGACCGCCGATCTCCGGCTCTACCCGGCACGGCTCCTCGAACGCAGCGACGAAGTTGATCGGACGGGACGACCGCACCTTCACCACTACCGCGTCCGGCAGCGTGTGGTTGCCGAAAGTGTTGATCTTCCCGGTCGGCAGCGAGGTGATGAAGCTCTCCACGAACGCCTCGACCGCCCGGCGGACGGGCTCGGTGACGGGCTCGTCTTCTCGTAGTCCCTTGCCGAGGTTCTTGCGGAGCAGGTCGACATCGACGGCGGCGTAACGGTAGAGGGTGGCCGAGTTGAACTCGACCGTTCCGATCATGCCAGCGCCCAGGTCGTCGGTCTCCCGCTTCTTGTAGTCGTCGACCGCGGTGTAGTAGTCGGATTCGTTGTCGGCCTGGTGGACGCTGATGGCATGTGCGACCTGTGCGGCGGCGTCGACGTTGATGTCTGCGCCGTCGGCCACCATGCGTCCGAACAGCGCGATGTCGACCGAGTGCCGACTGTTGGCGATCTGCCTGGCCTGGTCCTTGATGGCCTTGTCCTTGAAGAAGTCCTTGGGCGCGCCGTGGGCCTTGACGGCCAGTTCGGCCAGGCCGTCCAGCTGGTGGGCGCTGAGGAACATCAGGTACTTCGACTCCGGTGCGGGCGCGGCCTCGGTCTTGCCCTTCGCCCCCTCCGTCTTGCGCTTGGGCGGCTCGATCTTGGAGCCGGTGGCGGTCTGGATCGTCTCGGCGGCCAGTTCCCACGCCCGAGCCTGCTCGATCGTCCCGTCCAGCCGAGTGATGCGCTCGGTCAGCAACTCGGCGACCTTACGGGTGCGGACGCCGAGGTCGCTGGGGTCGAGCAGATCGTGGAAGCGCTGCCTGGTCGCACGCTTCCACGCCTGACTCGAAACGCGGGCGCGGCGCACCCCGCCGTACAGAGCGGTCTTCGGTGTGCCGGTGTCGTCGCGGTTCAAGCAGCTCGGCGGGACGGTCTGCAGCACGTGAAGTTCGAGCACGGTACGGATCATGAGGCGTCCCTTTCGGCCGATGCGTCAGTGTCAGTACGGGTCTCGCCCCCGGAGTTGTCGGGCCGGTAGGCGTGGAAACTGCGGCCCCAGCGCTGGCGTACCTGGCGCATCCCCTCCGGATGCTGCGCCTGGTAGAGCTGTCGAGCCAGGAGCGCGTAGTCGAGCGGGATCGACTGGCCGCGCAGCAGGGTGATGACCTCCCTCAGCCGGTTGGCGAGGGCCTGGCGAGTGCCGGCCGTCCCGACGCGCACGAACCGCCGCCGGATCGGCTCGTCGATCGCCCCACCGGACATCAGGCGGCGCACGGCTTCACCCAATTCGTCGCCTCGGCGGTGCATCCGCTGCTCGGGACGGGACTGCTGGTGCAGCGCATACAGGGTCACAGCCAGAAACAGAGCGGCCTCGGCTCGCTCAACTTCGCCATCACTCAGTTCTCGTTCGAACTGCAACTGCTCGGTTCCCGTCATGCCCCACAGCTCAGGAACGTCCTGTGGCAGCTTGCCCGCCCCACGTCTGAGCTGTGCCAAGGTCGAGACCGCCCAGCTCTCGTCCAGCAGATAGCCGGCTTGCAACCTGCTGATGTACTCCCCCGCGACGTCGCCGACGAGGTCGACTACCGACCGCTGGGCGGCGGGAGGGACCGTGGTCATGATCGTGCCTCCACGTCTTGTGGTTGACCGTCACCTTCAGGTGGCGTGGGAGCTGCTGCCGGTAGTGCCGCGCGCAGCCGGCTTCGGAAGCTCAGGTCGGCCTGTGATGCGCTCAACCAGAGTTCCTGGCCCTTCTTCGTCTCGATGACGCGCCCCTCCCAGGCGGCATCGCCTGCCGCGCGCAGGAGTTCATCGCCCAGGCGCCGGACGAGGCGGTCAACTCGCCGCTGCCAGTCGGATCTTCGCGCTGCTGGGTCGTCTCCCGGTCTGAGGCCGGCGAGCCATTCTCGGAACGCTCCATCAAGCGTGGCGAACCCGGAACCGCGTGCGATCTCCCTGGCGGGGTCGCTCTCGGCACCAGCGGCTCGGGCCAAATCGGCGGCGAGATCGCCGAGCACCGTCACGGCGTTCTCGGCGTCGGCGACGGCGTCGATCGCGGCCTGGCCAAGACCGGTGTCGCGCTGGTGAAGCAGCACCAGCGGCATGGCCACCGAATCGCCGATGATCTCGTCGATGACGGACTGCTGGGTGCCGTACACCGCGCCGAACAACCGTGCCCAAATGGGGAAGTCCAGCGGGAGGTCGCTTTCGACGGTGAGACGCGCGACCCAGTCCAGGATTCGGGGCCGGACGATGGCCGCAGCCTCGCCCCGTTGTTCGGCGCCGGGTGCCCGACCAGCGATCAGCGCACCCAGCCCTCGCCAGGCGCTCCGGCTCGGATCGTGTTCACGCGGCAGGTAGACCTGTGCCAGACCGAGCTTCTTCTCCTGCGCGGGGCTGCGCCGCCAGGCGGTCATCGGCTCGTGCTGGTGCATGTTGTGCGGGGCGAGCGGGTCACCGTAGGTGAGCAGGGCTCCGGAGACGCCGTCGGCATCGAAGGCGAGCCGTACTCTGCGTGACTGCCACGTATACAACTGCCGCACGCCCATGGGGCGGCCCTGGACGACCGGCCCAGGCCCGTCCGGGGGACGCCGCCATGCGGGACGATCACGTTCGGGATCGCAGCGAAGCGTGTCGGTGTCGAACGCGATCAGATTGAGGAGCAGGCTCTGCCGAAGGTTCTCACCTTCGACCAGGACGCCGCCCAGCATCCCCGCCCATGCCACGCCCTGCGGATACACCTTGCCGCCCTTGACCCGAGGGTCGCCGACCACGCCCGTCTTGATCCCGGATGTGTCGAAGGCGTGGGCGTGCACGACCCAGCGGGCAGCCTCGGCGAAGCCGAGACGGTCGACGCCACGCGCCCGCATGGTGAAGAACGGCACACCGTTGGGGACGTCGGCGACGATCCGGTCCAGCGAGCCGACCTCGCCCGTGGTGGTGTGCAGGCCGGCGGTCTGGAAGAAGGGCTGCTCAGGATGGAGCAGGTCGAAGCGGTCGCGGTGCTGGTCCAGGTAGGCGTTGATGCGGTCGACGGGCAGACCGTCGTCCCACAGTTCCTGCCATTCCTCCAGGTCGCCCGGCCCGTCGACCGCGTCATGCAGGATGGCCAGCAGCAGCCGCAGCAGCGCGAACTCCTGGGTGGGGACGTCCCCGACCAGCCGCCGCAGGTCGTCGGCCTGGTCGAAGACCTCACGCAGCGACAGCTCGTCTTGGCTGCCGTCTATGCGCTGCACTGGCAGCCACCGCCGACCGGTCAGATCGAACGAGAGCGGGGCGGACTCACTCGGCACGAACCACCTCCAGGCCATCAGTTGGGGTGTAACGCAGGTCGTAGCCTGCCAGGCGGGTACGACAGTTCTCGTCCAGCACGAGGATCAGCTCGCCAGCGAGCCAGTGGCTCTCCTTGGACTGCCACGCCGCGACGTACTCGGTCTCCAGCTCCTCGATCGCCCGGTCGACGACGCCGGGCAGGGAGAAGTGGAACGGAAGCCGAAGACCGCAGCCGGCCACGATGCGCGCAAGCTTGGGCTCCGGCACGAAGTCGGTCGGCAGTTCCAGCCCACCTCTTCCCTGACTCAGCTCAGGCAGCGTGGCCAGCGTGCCGTCCGACCGCCGCTGCACGACCAGCACCTCCAGGCACTCCCGGCTGTCGCGGACCTGGGCACGGCCACGCCGGGTATCGTCAGCGTCGCCGACTCCTGCCTCGACCCATCCCACCAGGGCCCGCCCTGGCTTGCCGGCCGCGTTGATCTGGAAGTCGTGCGCTCTCTCGTTCTGATCGGCCTGGCGACGCTCATGGTCCTCACGTGCTCGCGCCATGGCGTCCCGCCACTGTGGCGGGCCGACCTCCTCCGCGCCGTACGCCGACTGGACGAGCGGGCTGATGTCCTCAGGCAGCCGCAGCACGTTCCCGGTCTTGGAAGTACCAGACAGGTACGGCTCCAGCACCGCGGCCGAGCGGAGGAGCGCATGCCGCCGATAGATCCGCGTGGAACCGCCCACCGGTTCCACCACGGCCGCGTCCCAGTCTGCTCCCGTAACCAGGCAGCGAGGCGTCCTGAGCCGAGGTGGACGATCACTCTGATCCTTGCCGCCGCGCACATGCCGGTGCAGCCGGCCCATGCGCTGCAACAGCAGGTCGATCGGACATAAGTCCGAGACAAGGAGGTCGAAGTCGATGTCGAGAGACTGTTCAGCGACCTGGCTCGCCACCACAATGTGCGCCTCGGTGGGGCGGTCCCGGCTCTTCTCCGGCGGGCCGAACCGCCTCAGCAGTTCGGCGTCCTTTTCCGCCCGGTCCAAGTCGATGAACCGGGCATGCGCCACGCTTACCGCCTTCTCGCCGAACAGCTCACGTAGATACGCCGCGGTTTCCAGGACGCGGCCGACGGTGTTGCGCACCACCAGTACGCACCCGCCGTCGACCAGCTCGGTCTTGAGCCTGTCGGCCAGTGCGGCAAGGTCATCAGGCATCCGCTCGACCAGGATTTCGGTCCGACGACCCGATGCGGGCACGACTTCGGACACCATCGGACGCCCCGGCTCCACCGTCGTCAGCAGCGGATACGCCTGGACGTCCACCGCCTCCACGACGTCTTCGTCCGTGACCGTTTCCGCGTATGCCTGGGCGAGCTCGAGCCGGCGTCCCGCCGGAAGGGTCGCCGACAACACCACCACCGGCACCCGGTAGGCGCCGAGCCACGACAGCACCCGATCCAGGTAGGAGTTCATGTAGGCGTCGTAGGCGTGCGCCTCGTCGATGATGACGACCTTGCCCGCCAACGCCAGGTGACGCAGCGCCAGGTGACGGCTCTTCAACCCCATGAAGAGCAACTGGTCGATCGTCCCCACCACGAACTCCGACAGCATGCCCTTCTTCCTGCCGCGCAGCCACTGGTGAGCCACCAACTCGGCGGAACTGACGATCCGATCACCTCGTGGACGCCACTCGTCCGCGTCGCCGTCCACCTCCACGGCACGGATCTGACGCCGCCCCGTGCGCATCAACTCGGCGTAGTGCTCGTCGAGAGCCGCCTTGGAGTGCGCCAGCAGCACCGAGTGTGCCCCGGTACCGTCGTCAGGAAGGCGGCGCAGCCACTGGAGCATCCGCGGGAACATCGCATTGCCCGTCGCCATGGTCGGCAACGCGACAAAGCAACCTCCTGCCCCGGACCTGGCGGCGAAGACCTCAGCGACTGCCAGCGCAGCTTCGGTCTTCCCCTCTCCCATCGGCGCCTCGATCACCATCAGGCCGGGCGTCGACATGTTCTGTGCCGCGTCCACCGCACGTTCTTGGACCGGCCGGACACGCGCCTCGCGCGGCAACTCGAAGCGAGAGAAGAACAGCTCGGTGGGTTCCTCTTCGGGTTCGCGCGCTCGCCACGGCGCTGGAAGGTCGAGGCCGCGCCAGGCTGCCTCCACCCGATCGCGCTCGCTCTGGTGCTCTGCCTGCGGGAAGTACGGGAACAGCTCTGGGTTGCTTGCGATCCAGTCTGCGACGATGACCAGTCCGGTCAGCAATACCTGCGCCGGCTGCGACAACTTGACTTCTTGCCACTGCGCCAGCCTGTCGCTGACTTCGTATACTTCCGCGCAGCGGTCCAGAATCTCCCATTGCACGTCCCGCCACACCGAGGCGCACCCAGGTATGCGCAACAACTGCGGGTGGAGATTCACCTCGCGAATGTCGTGATTGGTCGGCGGGACCCCATGGTGGCCGCCGGCGATAATCGTGAATTGAGTTGTTGCCGATCGTGTCCAGCCGTGGCGTTCCATCAACCAGTCGCGCAATAGCACCTGCCCCGCCAGGCCATGTGGTGCGAGCTTACGATCAAGAAGCTGCTTTTGCAGCGGCATGCCCAAGCCTGCCGCGCGCATCGCGTCGGCAAGCGATTCCACCTGACAGGCGAAGGCCGGGGTGGCCTTCCCGATGTCGTGAGTGACCGCCAGCCAGACCGCCAGCCGGCGCCCGTCATCCACCCCTTCGGGAAGGGCCTGCGCGATGATCCGCTGCACCTGCAAAGGCATCCAGCGATCCCACAGCAGCCCCGCCACCGCACCGCTGTCGGCCAGATGCCGCCACAACGGCAGCCAGCCATTCGTGTCGTGATCGTGCTTGGCCCAAGCCGTCCGCGCCACAGCCGAAAGGCCGTCAACGACCCGACCGGGGGGCGGCTCCTCGTTGAGCATGGGCCCAATTAAAGACCATCAGCTCGCTGAGATTTCCAGAACCGACACTTCCACCAAGTAACACTTTGAACACCCACCTCCACCTCGCGGACATCACCCCTCTATCTCGACTTATGGGCAAATGATCAAATAGGCTGGCGCAAGCGGCGCCACACCGGGGTACGCAAGCCAGCTAGCTGCGCGAAGGCAGCCTGTCACTCCACTTGGCGCGGAACTGAATCCAGCGTGCACACCTCCGTCGAGAAGCTTCGGCGTAGCAGTAGGAGATCTAGCAATGAGCACGCTGCAGCAACTCGATCTACACGGAGAGAGCTCAGGATTGCCCGAAATGTCGGATTCTCTGAAAGTGTTCGAAATGAGCACTCCTCGCCGGTAGCATCCCAGGTCAGACAGTGTGCTCCCCGCGCACGCGGGGATGGTCCCGAAGATCAAAAGCTCATGATCTGCAGCGCAAGGTGCTCCCCGCGCACGCGGGGATGGTCCTACCGGCGTGTCGGGCACCGCCAGGGGCGGTGTGTGCTCCCCGCGCACGCGGGGATGGTCCCCTCTTTCAGGTGGTTGGTGCGAGAGCGGGGCTGTGCTCCCCGCGCACGCGGGGATGGTCCCGAGGAGACCGGCATCTACGAGGGCGACGGTGAGTGCTCCCCGCGCACGCGGGGATGGTCCCCTTCTCTGCCGTTCAGGGCCCGCTCGATGTGAGTGCTCCCCGCGCACGCGGGGATGGTCCCTCGTCGGCAACTGGAACGACGCGGAGGAGCGCGTGCTCCCCGCGCACGCGGGGATGGTCCCGCCGCCAGGGTGATCCTGAACGACCTGGCCTAGTGCTCCCCGCGCACGCGGGGATGGTCCCGGCTGCACCACCGGCGGCTCGGGGACCGGGATGTGCTCCCCGCGCACGCGGGGATGGTCCCTACGGATCGCCCATCAAGGAGTGGGGCCTCCCGTGCTCCCCGCGCACGCGGGGATGGTCCCGCTGGCCTGCCGACCGTGGGAGTGATCATCGCGTGCTCCCCGCGCACGCGGGGATGGTCCCCTTCTCCAACCAAACAGTGAAGGAGCGATGTGGTGCTCCCCGCGCACGCGGGGATGGTCCCTCGACACCGTTGGCGCTGATCGCAGTGATTGAGTGCTCCCCGCGCACGCGGGGATGGTCCCCCCGAGCGCCAGGCCCGCGCTCGGGGTTCTTCGTGCTCCCCGCGCACGCGGGGATGGTCCCCTAGCGCCCGGTCCGACGGTCGGGCACCCTGAGTGCTCCCCGCGCACGCGGGAATGGTCCCCAAACGAGCTTCCCGCCAGTGAGGCGGGCGTCGTGCTCCCCGCGCACGCGGGATGGTCCCGCTGGGAGGACCAGGTTGACGTTCGGCGTGACGTGCTCCCCTCGCACGCGGGGATGGTCCCGCTAGAAGGTTCTCCAGGGCCGCCCTGTTGTGGTGCTCCCCGCGCACGCGGGGATGGTCCCGGGGAACGACCGGGCAGCTTCTACCGGCGCCTGTGCTCCCCGCGCACGCGGGGATGGTCCCCAGAAGTACTGCTCGCTCTCACCGTCCTTGAAGTGCTCCCCGCGCACGCGGGGATGGTCCCCGCGACGGGAGCGCCGAGTTTTCCGGCACGTCGTGCTCCCCGCGCACGCGGGGATGGTCCCGCCGAAAGCCGCCCCCGGCACGGGGCGGCTCGGTGCTCCCCGCGCACGCGGGGATGGTCCCCGCCGCCCTGCACCAGCACCACCCCGGCCTCAGTGCTCCCCGCGCACGCAGGGATGGTCCCTCGGCCACCAGCTGGTGCTCGCTCGGGATGGCGTGCTCCCCGCGCACGCGGGGATGGTCCCGTGACGCTGGCCAGGTGGGCGTATCTGGCACGATGCTCCCCGCGCACGCGGGGATGGTCCCCAGTCGGCCCGCGATCAGGTGATCAAGCTGGCGTGCTCCCCGCGCACGCGGGGATGGTCCCGCCGGCCCGATCTCGCCGAGGCGGACCGCCGTGTGCTCCCCGGGCACGCGGGGATGGTCCCGCTCTCGCCGTCGTCAGCGAGACGTGGGACGGTAGCTCCCCGCGCACGCGGGGATTGGTTTCGTTCGCATACAGCGGCAACGTTCGTTGATGAGTTCGGGCAACACCCCTGATCGCCGAGGATTCGCGTCAATAAGTTCTGCAACACCCAGGGTCTTGCGGTGCAAGTATCTGGTGTGTCACCCACTGTGAGGGGCACTGAATGTCGCGGCAGGCCCGCCCAGGGTGATCTCTAGAGACTCAGTCATGCGCCCACCTGGCTACGCTTGGCCTCGCGGCCATCCTCGTCTGGGTACGCAGATGACCGGAAAGGCAGACCCCAGTTCCGCGATCAGTCGAACCAGACGACGAGCCGCACGTGCTCCGCGCCATGCAGCCCGGCAAGCGTCCTCATCACGTCCCAAATCGGTGCCCAATGGGTCCGTGGCCCGGCGGCAGAGCTTCGGCTGAGTGTGCCGGACCGATCGGTTTCGTCCCAGTTGGCGGTGGCCAGTTCGGCCCAGCTGATCCAAGTCGTTCCCCATACGTCCTTTGGGCCGCCTGAGGCGTTGAACGCGTCCCGCAGTCCGTCGGAGGCGTCCTTTGGTAGGCCGCGCCCCTCGGTCAGCGGCCGGAACCCGAAGGAGTTGCGGACGCCGAACAGGCAGGCGAGCGCGTCATACGCGTTGCCCGTGTTCAGGAGAAAGAGATCGATGGCGGCTTGCCATCCCGCGTCCTCGTCGTCTCCCTCCCAGACATGGACCCAAGGTCTGCACTCGATCATCCCGCTTACGTCGGTGGACATGTCCGCATTCTGCCGAGAAGGGAGCAAAGCCGTCGCCTCGGTATCGCAAGGCATGTCAGTCGTTGTCGAGCGGCAGGCCCTCGAATGCGCGCGGCCGGTCGAAGGTTTGGCTGCGGGCGGGCTCGAGCTGGGGCGGGCTCCGCGGCACCGTCGCTAAATCTCATCGACATCACCGCCCCGGCGGGCGTGAGAGCAGCTTAGATAGCCTGTGCCGACCAGTCTGCGCCGCTCCCTTCACAAGGAAGAGCCCGAAATGTCCGTTTCCTTGAAAGTGCTCGATTTCGACGCCGCCCGTCGGTAGCGTCGCAGGTCAGGAAGTGTGCTCCCTGTACACGCGGGGATGGTCCCAGTCCTTCATGCCGACACGCCAAGCCGACCCGGTGCTCCCTGTACACGCAGGGATGGTCCCAAGATGTCCACTCTCGTCGGCTCGGGCCTGGTGTGCTCCCTGTACACGCGGGGATGGTCCCGGCAGCGACGCGGGCACCTCACTTAAGACGATGTGCTCCCCGTACACGCGGGGATGGTCCCCCGCAGGGCGGCACCGTCCACGTCGCCGCGAAGTGCTCCCCGTACACGCGGGGATGGTCCCCCGCAGGGCGGCACCGTCCACGTCGCCGCGAAGTGCTCCCCGTACACGCGGGGATGGTCCCAGGTTGGGACAAGCTATGCCCTCGCCGGGCAGGTGCTCCCCGTACACGCGGGGATGGTCCCGCCCAACGGGCGGTCTTCGTCATCAGTTCTCCGTGCTCCCCGTACACGCGGGGATGGTCCCCGCTGGTTGCGTCCGCGGGAGTGGTGTACGAGTCTGGCCTGGTCACAGGCGTGGCGTCGTGAAATGAAGACGGCCATCGAGTGATCCTTCGAGTAG
>NZ_JBEXUP010000106.1:0-30921 GCF_040614375.1 Nonomuraea sp. NPDC005983 | reverse complement strand
TTCCAACGACGGGAGTCGATCGTCTACCGGTTCGTGCTTGATGGGCAGAGCGTCAACGCTGGAGCGCCCTGATCGCCGGGCCATTAGCGGGCCATTAAGAGAGGTGGCGAGGGGGCAACCATGGTCACTCAGGACCGGCCCCCTGCCCCGCTCAGCGCCCCAGCCGGCCGTGATCGATGCAGTTCCCAAGCTGACAGCGGAAATATGCTCTTGTGGAAGATCCCTGGGAAGCCATTGATGAGCACATTCTTGCTGAGCGCATCCTTCCTGCCTTAGTGATCATGCGGGAGCAGTTTGGCGACACCATTCACGAAGCCATCGATAGGTTCGCCGAGCGCTACGAGCGCCTTCGGGAGGCACGCCCCGGAGACTTCGTCAAACACCGCGAGGAGTACGGGCGGGGCTTCTACTCCTAGAATCATGGACCCTTGCGACGCTGAGTTCTGAGTAGACCGTCGCCAGTGGGCGCGCGTGCCCGTTGCGTGCCCGATGGGGCGGTGATCAAGGGGGAATCGCGGGGACTCGCGGGCAGGGCCGCACGGCATCTGACCAGAGCCGGACCACGCCAGGGGATCATGAGCCGATATCTTCCAAACTAGCTACGCGGGTTCGATTCCCCTCGTCCGCTCGCGCGACGAAAGGCCAGGTCAGCTCGGTGAGACGGCCTGGCCTTTCTGATTTTCACCTCACTCCTTGATCGTCCGCTCCCGATCGCTCCTTGAGCGTCTTTCGGGTGAACGACGGAAGGTGCCGGATGGGCCGCCTGCGAGAAGCAGCCGAAGGGTTCGCCTTCACGATGGTCTTGGGGTTGATCGGATTCGGTGTGATCTTCGGAGTGTCCGCGCTGCTCGGCCTGCCATGGCTGGTGGACGTGCTGGGCAGCGGGCGCCTCCCAGTCGCCGTCGGCGCCCTCGCCCTGCTGGGGCTCTTGGGTTTCGGGCTGTGGCTGGGGCACAAGATCAGGAAGGTGCGCGGCCGGTCGGCTTGAGTGACCTCCGCGTGCGAGCGGGGCCGGGCGTAGTCTTGCCCTTCTGGGCGTGCAACGGCGAAGGAGGACGGACTTCGCATGATGGACAAGCGGCTCACCACGATCGGCCGGCGCCACAGCTGCCAACGCGCCTTCGGCTTCGACCCGGCAACCGTCACGACGTTCCTGATCGATCCGCAAACCACCCTTCCCCTCGGGCATGACCGTGCTGGGCACGCCGCGCGAGCCGTCGCCGGAGGCCTTGGCCAGGTCGGTCGGCAAGGCCGTCTGCCCCGACTGCGTCGACGGCGCGGGGCGGGTCAGGGAGACCGGCGACCTGTCGGCTTTCTGGAGCAAGAAGGATCGCTCGTCGCCCGACCAGTGAGCGGAGATCGCGTAGGCTCGGGCGGTGCGCGTACGACCGATCTCGCCCGAGGCGCTGGTCGAGGAGCTCGCGGAGCTGATCGCCGCATGGCCGGGCGGTTCTCGGGTGCGGGTGGCCGTCGACGGAGCGCCCTCGGCCCGTCCCGAGTTGCTCGCCGACGCGCTGGTCGAGCCGTTGCGGGTGCTGGGGCGGGCGGTGGTGCGGGTGTCGGCCGCCGACTTCCTGCGGCCCGCGTCGCTGAGGCTCGAGTTCGGCCGCACCGATCCTGACGTGTTCTACGACGAGTGGCTGGACGTGGGGGCGCTGCGCCGGGAGGTGCTCGAACCACTCGATCCGGGGCAGTCGGGGAAGGTGCTCCCCAAACTCTGGGACAGCCGGGCAGACCGGGCCTACCGGTCGTCGTACCAGACGCTGCCCGAGGACGGGGTGCTGCTGCTCGACGGGACGTTGCTGCTGGGCAGGTGGCTGCCGTTCGAGCTGAGCGTCCACCTGTGGCTGTCGCACGGGGCCCTGGCGCGCGGCACCGCGCAGGACGAGCGCTGGCGGTTGCCCGCCTACGAGCGGTACGAGCGCGAGGTCGAGCCCCAGCGGGTGGCGGACGTCGTCGTGCGGGCCGACCATCCCGACCGGCCCGCGCTGGTCACCGGCTGAGCAGAGCGTCGATCTCGGCGATGGCCTGGGCGTTGCTCCTGAAGTGGACGCCGTGCATCCCGATCGCGCGGGCCCCTTCGACGCAGCGCTCGGCGTCGTCCACGAAGATTGCCTGCTCGGGGCGGACGGCCAGGCGCTCGCAGACGAGACGGTAGGTGCGCGGGTCGGGTTTGGACATGCCGATCTCGTGCGAGTACGCGATGTGGTCGGTCAGGTCGGCGAAGCCGTAGCGCTCCTGCTCGCGCTCCCGGGCGCCGACGAAGCTGTTGCTCAGGATGCCGGTGGCGTAGCGGGGACGCAGCGCGCCCAAGTACGCGGCCAGTTCGGTGTTCAGGGTGCCGAGGTACTCCGTCCACAGGTCGGCCATGAACTCCGTCACCTGGGCCGAGGAGAGCCCCAGCCGGCCCTCCAGGGAGCGGTGGACGTCCGCCTCGGTGATCGCGCCGATCGCTCCTCCCCTCCAGACGTCCTCCATGCGGGCGTTGATCTCGCCCGGCGGCAGGCCGAGGCGGGTCTCCCAGCGGTCGGAGATGGTCATGCGCTGGGGTGCGATCTCCAGGACGCCACCGATGTCGAAGATTATCGCGCGTATTGACTGTGAAGACATTTCACCAACATAGCGTCCGACATACCACGCGTCTAGACCGCATCGGCGACGCCGCCAGACGGTACTGGAACCCCGCCGGTTACAGGCGCAGACTGAGACGATGACCCCGAGTAACTGGTACAACGTCGTTCCCGACCTGCCCGCCCCGCCACCACCCCCGCTGCACCCCGGCACCCGGCAGCCGGTGGGGCCGGACGACCTCGCCCCGCTCTTCCCCATGGAGCTGATCAGGCAGGAGGTGAGCGGCGAGCGGTTCGTCCCGATCCCCCAGGAGGTGCTGGACGTCTACCGGCTGTGGCGGCCGACCCCGCTCATCCGGGCGCACCGGCTGGAGCGGTCGCTCGGCACGCCCGCCCGGATCTACTACAAGTACGAGGGCGTCTCCCCTGCCGGGTCCCACAAGGCGAACACGGCCGTTCCGCAGGCCTACTACAACGCCCGCGAGGGCGTGCGCAGGCTCACCACCGAGACCGGCGCCGGGCAGTGGGGCAGCGCGCTCGCGTTCGCGTGCGCACAGTTCGGCCTGGAGTGCGAGGTCTGGATGGTGCGCGCCTCCTACGATCAGAAGCCCTATCGGCGCTCGCTCATGCAGGTGTACGGCGCGACGGTGCACGCCAGCCCCTCGCCGCTGACCAGCGCGGGCAGCAAGGCGCTGGCCGACGCCCCCGGCTCTCCTGGCAGCCTGGGCATCGCCATCAGCGAGGCGGTGGAGGTGGCCGCGTCAGGGGCCGACGTGCGTTACGCGCTCGGCTCGGTGCTGAACCACGTGCTCCTGCACCAGACCGTGATCGGCGAGGAGGCGCTGGAGCAGCTGGACGAGACGCCGGACGTGATCATCGGCTGCACCGGGGGAGGCTCCAACTTCGCCGGGCTGGCGCTCCCGTTCCTGCGGGAGAAGCTGGCCGGAAAGATCAACCCGACGTTCCGCGCCGTCGAGCCGGCCGCCTGCCCGTCGTTCACCCGCGGCGTCTACGCCTACGACTTCGGCGACACGGCGGGCTTCACGCCGCTGCTGAAGATGCACACCCTGGGCCACCGCTTCGTGCCGGACCCGATCCACGCGGGCGGCCTGCGCTACCACGGGATGTCGCCGCTGCTGTCGCACATGTACGAGCTGGGCCTGTTCGACGCGGTCGCCAAGTCGCAGAGCGAGTGCTTCGAGGCGGGCGTGCGCTTCGCCCGCGCCGAAGGCATCGTCCCGGCTCCCGAGCCGACGCACGCGCTGGCGGAGACCATCGCGGAGGCGCTGCGCTGCAAGGAGGCCGGCGAGGAGAAGGTGATCCTCACCGCGCTCTGCGGCCATGGCCACTTCGACCTGGCCGCGTACGACCGCTACCTGTCAGGGTCGATGCAGGATCACACGCTGCCGCAGTCACGCCTGGACGAGGCCCTCAGCGACCTGCCGGGCTAGACGACGCCGCGTCAGCGGGCAGTGGGGCGCTTTCCGTGGTTGGCCTTCTTCTTCTTGCGGTCCTTGCCCTTGCGAGCTCGTCTGGCCATGGGCTCACCTCCGTGATCGGCGCGTGCTTCGCTTCCAACGTCTCGCGCCTCGGGCCGCCGCACAAGCCATGCGGCTACCTAACATTCCCCAACAAACCCGTGTCATAATTTGGTGGAATCTGTTGGAAGGAGCGACGGCGTGCTCGCACAGCAGCGGCAGCAGACGATTCTGGAGCGCGTGCGCAGCAGCGGCGGCGTCCGGGTGGCCGATCTCGTGCGCGAGCTCGGCGTCTCCGACATGACGATCCGCCGCGACCTGGAGGTGCTCGCCGAGCGCGGCCTGCTGGAGAAGGTGCACGGCGGCGCCACGGCGCTCGGCCCCGGCTCGACCGAGGAGCCGGGTTTCACCGCCAAGTCCGCCCGCCAGCAGCAGGAGAAGGAGGGCATCGCGCGCCAGGCCGCCCAGCTCGTCAGGCCCGGCACCGCGGTGGCCCTGTCGGCGGGCACCACCACCTGGGCGCTGGCCCGCCACCTCATCGGCGTGCCGGACCTCACGGTCATCACCAACTCGATCCCGGTAGCCGAGGTCTTCCACCGCAACCCGCGCGCCGACCGCACGGTCGTGCTGACGGGTGGCGTCCGCACTCCGTCCGACGCGCTCGTCGGCCCGGTCGCGGTGGCCGCGATCCGCCGCCTGCACGTCGACACGCTCTTCCTCGGAGTGCACGGGATGAGCGTCCGCGCCGGGTTCACCACGCCGAACCTGCTGGAGTCCGAGACCGACAGAGAGCTGGTGGCCGCGGCGCACCGGCTGGTCGTCCCCGCCGACCACACGAAGTGGAACACCGTCGGCATCAGCACGATCGCCGAGCTGACCGAGGCCGACGTGGTCATCAGCGACGCCGGGCTGTCCGAGGACGCACGCTTGGAGCTGGCCGAACGGGCCGGAGAACTGATCATCGCGGAGGGCTCGCAGTGAAGCGCACCATCACCCATCTGGCCGACGGCCGAGAGCTGATCTACTTCGACCGGCGCGACGACGCCGACAGGAGCGCGATCGACCGGCGGCCGCTCGACCCCAGGCCGGTGGCGTCCGAGCTCCGTTACGACCCGCTGACCGAGGAGTGGATCGCGATCGCGGGGCACCGGCAGACGCGCACCTTCCTGCCTCCCGCCGACGAGTGCCCGCTGTGCCCGTCGACTGACACGCGGGCCTCGGAGATCCCGGCGCACGACTACGACGTGGTGGTGTTCGAGAACCGCTTCCCCTCTTTTTCCGGAAATTTCGGCACTTACGGTGAGGTGGGTGGACTGAGCGGGGTGCGGCCGGGAGCGGGACGGTGCGAGGTCGTGTGCTTCACGTCCGATCACTCCTCGTCGTTCTCCCGCCTCTCCGACTCCCAGGTCGAGCTGGTCATGGAGGCGTGGGCCGACCGGACCGCCGAGCTGTCGGCCATCGACGGCGTGGAGCAGGTGTTCTGCTTCGAGAACCGGGGCGAGGAGATCGGCATCACACTCCCCCACCCGCATGGCCAGATCTACGCCTACCCGTACGTGACCCCGCGTACCAAGCTCCAGCTCGCGGCCGCCTCCCGCCACTCGGGCGGCAACCTGTTCGCCGACGTGCTGGCCGCCGAGCAGGCGGAGCGGACCCGCGTGGTCGCCTCGAACGAGCTGTGGACCGCGTTCGTGCCCGCCGCCGCCCGCTGGCCGTTCGAGGTGCACGTGTATCCGCACCGGCAGGTGCCCGACCTGGCGGCGCTGTCGGAGGAGGAGCGGGCCGCGTTCGCACCGCTGTACACCTCGGTCCTGCGGGCGCTGGACGGGCTGTTCGGCGTGGCGATGCCGTACATCTCGGCCTGGCACCAGGCGCCGGTGCGGCAGCAGCGCGAGCTGGCCTACCTGCACCTGGAGCTGTTCAGCATCAGGCGCGCGCCCGGCAAGCTGAAGTACCTGGCGGGCTCGGAGTCGGCCATGGGGGCGTTCGTCAACGACGTGCTGCCAGAGGAGGCGGCACGCATGCTTCGATCACAGGTAGATCACTAATTGATCTCCGATTGAGTTCACATGACCTTGGTTTTACTACTAACATCCCTTTTGCACCGGCCGTAACAGCCGTTGCCGCCTAATCCCGGGCGTGTTGCCCGGGAGCCGGGGACCCACCGCAACCGGGGTGAATCCACTTCGGTGGTAGGGACATCACTCCTGCCCGAACCCGTCAGCTAACCCGGCCGGCAGAGGGAGAGGAACACGTACGTGGCGGCTGCGTCCCCCGCGAGTCTGGCCATCGCTCTCGTCACCGCCGCCTCCGCGGCCTTCAGCCCGGCCGTCGCCACGGCCGCGCCCAAACCCACGGAGGCGCAGCTACGCGCCGAACTCAAGAAGCTCAACGCGAAAGTCGACAAGCTCATCGAGAGCTACAACCTCAAGCGCGTCGAGCTGGCCAAGGCGCGACAGGACGCGGAAGCGGCCGGGAAATGGCTCGCCACCGCCGATCAGATTCTGGCCACGGCCCAGAGGCGGGTTTCCGAGCTCATCCAGCTGCGCTACCAGAACGGCGATCCGTCCTTCCTGCTGCCCACCGACGGCGCCGCCGCCGCCGTCCTCGAACAACTCACCAGCGAGCAGCAGGCCATCGTGCGGAGCGTCGCCAGCGCCCGCGACGAGAAGAAGCGCGCCTCCGACGAGGCGGCAGCGCTCGAGTCCAAGATCCGCACGGACACGGCGGACGTCGCCAAGCAGCGCGACGGCGCCCAGGACGTCATCAAGGACATTCAGAAGAAGCTCACGGAACTCGTCCCGACCGGACCGGGCCGACGCTCCGACGGCAGCTGGGCACCCGAGCTGCCCTCCGGGTCCGACAACATCACCGCCCGCATGCGGGTCATCCGCGGGCTGATCGAGAAGAACTTCGCGCTGCCGTTCGAGGTGGGCTGTTTCAGGGCGGGATCGAGCGGCGAGCACCCCCTCGGCCGGGCCTGTGACTTCATGATGAGCACCGGCGGCACCATGCCGAGCAGCGCCAACAACGCCCTGGGCGACCGCATCGCCGCCTGGGCCCTGCAGAACAAGGCCAAGCTCGGCGTGAAGTACGTCATCTGGAAGCAGCGCATCAACCAGGGCTCGGGCTGGGAAGCCATGTCGGACCGCGGCAGCATCACCGAGAACCACTACGACCACGTGCACATCTCGATGTACTGAACGTAGGGGATATGGCATCTGGTGATGTATCCACGAGTTGAGATGGCCTTTGTGCTGGCAGTAGCCGTGCGATTGAGGCTTCAGGTTGCTGGCGTTGTCATGTCGCCTGTGGTGCGCTGAGCTGCTTTTCTTCTTGTTCTCCGGACACCCGCCATGGCCAGGCAGGGGCTGTTTCGCTTCATAGCGAGCGGCTGTCGCATCGCCCTACCGGCGGTCCCTTGTGCGGGAGTTAGCCCGCGACTGTCTTGACGTAGGCGTCCACATGGTCGGCAAGCTGGGACTCGGATAGGTCAAGGTGCTCGAGGATGGTGTACCTGCCCGGACGGGTTCGTGGCGCGTACGCCACGGCCTTGGCGAAGTCGGTGTCTGACAGGCCGAGATCGCCGGGAGTACGCGGGAGGTCGTGCCGTTTCAGGCAAGCGGAGATCAGCTGGACCTTGTCTTCGTCCTGACGTAGGTAGGTGCAGAACAGGGCACCGACTCCGGCGAGTTCTCCGTGACTGGCCGTGCCGGGGTAGAGCTGGTTGATGGCATGCATGATCTCGTGGTCGCCGCCGCTGGCAGGTCGGCTCGACCCGGCCACCGCCATTGCCATCCCGGACAGGATCAGCGACTCGGCCAGCACGGTGAGGAACTCGTCGTCTCGGGCCTGGCCTGGCTGGTGCAGGACGACCAGTGCCGCTGATCTGGCCATCGACACCGCTAGCCCGTCGATGTGCTCGCCGGCCTCGGCGGCGGCCAGTTCCCAGTCGGCCACTGCGGACAGGTCGCTGATCGCATCGCCGATCCCGGCCGTGGAAAGTGCCGCCGGGGCGGACCGGACGCGGTCGAGATCCACCAGGACGGCCGTCGGCATCACGACGCCGTAGGAGCCCGTGCCCGACTCATGTCGCAGGGTGCTGACCGGCGAGGCGATGCCGTCGTGTCCCAGGCTGGTGGTTACCGCCACCATCGGGATGCCTGCCATGTGCGCGGCGAACTTGGCCACGTCGATGGTCTTGCCACCGCCGATGCCGGCGATGACTTCGAACTGGCCGGCCCGCAGTCGCTGTCCCAGCTCAACGGCGGCGGTGAGCGTACCGTCGGGAATGCGTAGGACCTCGGCCCCATCGATTCGCAGTTCCTCGCAGATGTCGTCACCCTGGCTGGGACCGACGGCGACGGCCACTCTGCCTTGCCGGGCGATCTGCAGGTCAGCCAGCAGCGTGCCGAGGCTGGCGACCGCGCCGGCTCGGACGTCGACGAACAGGGGTGCGGCGAGCATGCGAGCCAATAGCGGCATGGTTGTCCTTGTCCTCAGATGAATCTTGACGTCTACAACCGGGATGAGCTGATCGAACCCGTGAGGCTAGCAGTATCCAGCGATCTTCGTGTTCGGGACGTCAACAGCCGCAATCCGCGCTGCAGCAAACGGCCGCCTTTATATCCGGAAGGAGTCGTTTGCACTGCTAGCTGCGCTACGCAGGCAACCGCTCGACGAGAGCGTGCCTACTTCACCTAGAGGGCCTGTTGCGAAAGTGGATCTTTAGCGGGGTGGTCTGGGCAAGGGCCGTGGCCGATTTTGTCAGACCTGTCTGGAATCCTCCGGGTATGGAGATGACGCTGCAACTGGTGATCGACTGTGCTGATCCGCAGAGGCTGGTGAGCTTCTGGGCCGAGGCTCTGGGTTATGTTCCCGAACCCCCACCGGGCGGGCATTCCACATGGCGGGAGTATTGGGCGGGCATGGGGGTGCCCGAGGAGGAGTTGACCGGCGATGCCGGGGAGGCGCCGGAGTCGATCATCGACCCTGCGGGACAGGGGCCGCGGGTGTGGTTTCAGCAGGTCCCAGAGCCGAAGGTCACCAAGAACCGGGTGCACCTCGACTTGAAGGTGGGCGGAGGGCGTGAGGTCCCGTTGGCGGTCCGCACTCAGCGGGTCACCGCCATGGTGGAACGGCTCACCAAGTCCGGTGCCACCGTGCTGCGGATCACGGATGAGCCGGAGATGGAGCACTACGCCGTCGTTCTGCAGGACCCCGAGGGCAACGAATTCTGCGTCGTTTAGGACCCGTTGGGCGGTGCTGGTAACAGCCACTCGTTGATGACCGCGACCAGCACCGTCGCCTCGTAACGGACGGCGAGCTTGTCACAGCGGGTCGCCACGGCGCGGTGCCGCTTCAGGCGGTTGATCCCGCATTCCACGGCATGGCACTCACGGTGGTCGGTCTTGTCGTACTTCGGCGGCCCGCCCCCACGCCGCTCTCGCCTGCGACGACCTGGCGGAATTGATCCGCCGGCAGCGGGAGCTTTTCGCCGCACGTTGTGAGCTGATCGAGTGGAAGGTCTTCTCTCACGACTCACCACTGCTCGGCGAATCGCTGCGAGCCGCAGGTTTCGTTTCGGCGATCATCGAGCGCGGACTACGCGCCGGCGCTCGGCCCGGTGATCGCCTCTACCGCCTCAAGTGGTACATCAGCGGCTCTCGCATCGACCCGACCCGCGTCGGCGGGCCAGGGCAGCCACGCTGGGCAAGTTACGCCTGTCTCGTCGATGAACACGTCATCCAAGTCACCGAAGACCTCCGAATGGGCACGTTCGGCAACTGGCGGGAAGCCTCCTTGTGCGTCTTCGGCGACGAACTCCTCGCGCACGTGGACGAGGAACTCACCGAGCTTCTCGGCACCGTCCTACGACGCGGCGGGCGCCCGGTCGGCAACGTCTGGAGCTTCGGTCCCTGACAATGAGTGCCTTGCGCGTCTCTGCCCGCTGGTTAGGCCGGAACCTGCACGAAACCGGCTCGAAGTAGGGATCCAGGGCGAGTTTCGGGCGAACTTGTCCGACGTTCCTTGCGTCAGAATGGTCATGAACTCATGCGCCGAGCACAAGAGCAGCCCGATGGCCCGCCGACTCCGTGCCTGGGCTGGGACCGTCGCCATCTCGACATCACTGGCGCCGATCCTCGTCATGGGCACCGCCACGGCGGACAGTGCGGCGGCTCCAGCCACGGCCGCCGCCTTCGAAGAGACCGACCAGGCGACGAACCGCTTCGACGGGATCGACTGGCCGGCCGTGGTGGAGCGGGCGCTGCACTGCCCCAAGCCACGGCCGAACGACACCTGGTATGTCGTGCGCGCCCGCGTCGCCGCTGTAGGCGACCTCACTCGTGACGGACGGCCCGAGACCGTGGTCGTTTCGTCTTGCCCGAGCCCTACGTCGGGCAATCCGGTAGTTTCCTTCGTTTACGACGGCGCCTCCAAACGCTCAGCCCCCCGCCTGATCGGCGCGTTGGGCAAGAACCGCTACTTCAAGTCCCAGAACGTCAGCATCCAGCAAGGACAGGTACACCTAAGCGGCCGGGTGGTCAGCGACCAGGCTCCCAACTGCTGCCCCGATCTGATCGTCCGCCAGACCTACAAGTGGAACGGCACGAAGTTTCTCAGGACGTCCGAGAAACTGACCCGCACCTCATGAGCACCAGCCCACCGGCCCTGCTCAGACACCGGTCCGGAGGCGCCGGCCGAGCGTGCCCACGGCAGAGCGCCACTCCGCTCCCCTGCGCTCTGATCAGCGCCGGCCGCATCCCGCGGACCTGTCTCTGACACACCTTGCGGGTCACGCACCGACAAGGCGATCGCGGACGGCTCGGACATCTTGCGCGCGGTAGTCAGCGGCGATGTCGTCGGGTCTGACCCGGCCACGGTGAGCAGCAGCATGCGCGGTCGCGGCCGAGGCCGTAGTGGATGCGGACGCAGGCCGTCGGCGGTCAAGGGCCGAGAGCTGCCAGGTCGACGTGTCGAAGGCGTTCGGGATCGGCGATCATCTCGATGATGGCGATCTTGTCGTGTTTGAAAGTGAGGCCGAGCGCCCCGATGAGGCGTCCTTGCGGGACGATCGCGAGACCCACGGCTCCGTTCACCAGCGCGGGCTGTACGAACCGGGCACCCCGCGAGAAGGTGAGCGCGTGGGCGCCTACAGCCCGCGCACCTCGCATCAGTCCCGCACCGCCAGGAGGGAGTTGGGCGCTGCCGTCTCGGAGGAGCACCTCGGGGTCGAGTACGGCGAGGAGCCCGTCGAAGTCACCTTCTCGCAGCGCGGCGAGGAATGCCTGGACGACCTGTCGTTGGCGGCCGATATCAACCTGCCGGGGCGGGGTCGCGCCTCGGACCCGTCTGCGGGCGCGGCTGGTGAGCTGACGGGTAGCGGCCTCGAAGCGCGCTGCCAGCCCGGCCTCGTCCATCGGTCACATCCTTTCGCCCCGGGGGTTCATAGCGATGAACCGGCACCCCGCTCGGATGTGACAAGGAGCATCTCATGGAGCCGATTTCGGGCATCGCCCGGCGCACCGGCGTTAGATACCGGGAGCCCGCGGGTCAACAGCCCAATGATGCGGTCCCCTGACTCGAGCCCCGACACCAGATCCCTTTGTCAGCGGGCTCTGGGACGGCTGGGCCGTCAGGCCAGGTCGAGTACCGCCTTGCCGTGCAGGCGACGCCCGAGAAGGGCGCTCACCGCCTCGGGCGCGTCGTCCCAGCCGCCGCGCCAGGTGATCTCGGGGCTCAGCACTCCGTCTGCGACCTGCTGGGCCAGCCAGGTAAGGTCCCGGTCCAGCCTGTCGCAGAACAGCAGCATGAACGTGACGATCGAACGATCATCACGGCCTGGCCCGCTGAACATGGCACCGAACGGGAAGCTCTCGCCCTCACCCGTGGAGTGGCCGACGGCCACCAGCGTGCCGCCCTCACCGAGCTGGTCGAACGCCTCCACGAGTTGCGGGCCGCCCACCATGTCGAGCACACCGTCCAGCCCGCCGCCGGCCTGCGCGGGACCGGACACCACCTCGTGAGCGCCAAGAGCGCGCAACGCCTCGCCGTGCTTGCCGGGGTCACCGGTGGAGGCGATCACGTGTGCGCCGCCGAGTCTGGCGAGTTGGACAGCGTAACGGCCGGCGCCTCCAGTGGCGCCGGTTACGAGGATCCTCCGCCCCAGGATGGGCCCGATCCGGTGGAGCGTGCGCAGCGCGGTGCCGCCCGCGACCGGGATGGTGCTGATCGCGCCCGGCTCCGCGTGCTCGGGCGCGACGCCGATCCAGTCGGTGCGTACGGCTCGGATCTCGGCCCAGCCCCCGCGCTCGTCGAGGGTCACGACGGGAGTGCCCACGGCCGGCCCTGACCCGTCCGCCGCCGACTGGACGACGACCCCGGCGGCGTCCCAGCCGAGCACCGCGCCCTCCTCGGCCGTCTCGATGCCGTGCTTGACCTCGCCGTAGTTGAGCGAGGTGGCCGTGACCCGGACCAGCGCCTGGTTCGGGGCGGGCACCGGCTCGGGTACCTCCCCCACCCGCAGGCCACCGGGGACGGAACGATCAACGATCAGGGCGCGCATGGCGATCCTCTCAGAAATGTGCCACTCAGAGGCATAAGCATATGGGAGGCATCTGCGTTCCGGGTACACTAAGGGCGATGACTGCCGACCTGTCCTCCGCCTCCACGCCGGAGAAACCCTCGCTGCGGGAGCGTAAGAAGCTCAAGACCAGGGCAGCGCTGGTCGACACCGCCCTCGAACTCTTCACTCAGCGCGGCTTCGACGGGGTGACCCTCGACGAGTTGTGCGAAGCCGTCGAGGTCTCCAAGCGCACCTTCTTTCGGAATTTCGCCAGCAAGGAGCAGGTCGCCTTCACTCCGCTGGAGACGCTGTGGAACGGCCTGCGGGACGACGTCGAGCACCTGTCGTTCGGCCGCGCACCCGTGCTGGAGGTGCTGCAGGAGGCGTTGCTCGCCGCGCTCGCGCGCATGGACGACGGTGGCGCGGCGTGGGTGACCCGCGTACGGCTGACCCAGGAGCTGGCCGAGCGCACGCCGTCGATCGCCGCGTACGGGCTTCAGTACTGCGACCGCACCAGCGCGGCCATCGAGGCGGCTCTGCAGCGGAGGCTCGGCCTGGACCACGGTGACCCGCGGCCGAGGCTGGCGCTGGATCTGGTGATCGCGGCATTCCACGCCGCCCTCCGGGCCTGGACTTCCAGGCCCGGCGCCCTTACCCACTCCGATCTCGCCGCCGAGCTGCGGTCGGTTTACACGGCCATCCCCGGCGCGGTCACCTTCAGCGGGGCCTGATGCCCCATCCCTTCTTCAGGGCTGCCATTCGCACCCTCTGAAAGGACTCCCCGCAACTACGCCGGTCTCCCGTGTGCTGCCTGGTGACGCCCTGCCAGCGGGCGGCCGCGCTGTCGAGCCGAGCGGTGATGGCCGCAGCGGGACGGGCTCCCCTTACCGGACGATCAGATGTGCGATGGCGGCGCCGCCGAGCGTCACAATGAGGACGCGCAGAGTCGTGGGGCTGAAGTGGCGGCCTACCGAGGCTCCGACGTGGCCTCCAAGGGCGGAGCCGGCCGCGATGAGCGCGACGGCCGTCCAGTCGAACTCCGCGACAAACAAGAAGAGGAGCGCGGCGACAGTGTTGACCACGGCGACGAGGACGTTCTTGAGCGCGTTGAGGCGTTGCAGGCTTTCGTCCATGAGTATGCCCATCAGGGACATGTAGATGATTCCCTGGGCGGCGGCGAAGTAGCCGCCGTAGACGCTGGCGAGCATCAGACCGATGAAGAGCATGGGGCCGATGTCGCGGTGGGCCGGGCTGCCGGCGGTTTGGCGGAGGCTCCTGTTGATGCGTGGTTGCAGGGCGACCAGGACGAGAGCCAGGCCCACGAGGACAGGCACGATCTTGTCGAACGCCGTGACGGGCAGAGTCAGCAGGAGTGTGGCGCCCGCGAGGCCGCCGAACAGGCAGGCGACGCCCAGTTTCAGGAGACGTCGGCGCTGGCCGCGAAGTTCCCGGCGGTAGCCGATGGCTCCGCTGATGGAGCCTGGGATGACGCCGAGGGCGTTGGAGACCACAGCGGTGACGGGCGGAACGCCGACCGCGAGCAGGACAGGGAAGGTGATGAGGGTTCCGGAGCCGACGACTGAGTTGACCGCGCCCGCGCCGATGCCTGCCGCGAAGACGGCCAGCATCTCCCACGGTTTCATGCTCGCCCTTTCTGGTGGAATCGGCGCTCACGCTCAGGCAACCGAAGCCTGTGCCTGGCCGGTCGGCGCGCGACCGGCACACCGGGGTGAGCGCTTCTGGCAGCTGGCGGAAGTCCCATGTGGGTGACGCTAGAGGTCGAATACTTCGACGTTCAGCGAAGGATGCTCTCGCCGCACAGCCGACACGGTCTAGGTTGAGCCGTGTGAACGTGCAAGGGCGGCGCTACCGGTATGTGGGCCCTGCCGACCTGGCGGCGGTAGTCCAGCCGGGCATGGAGGGGCGGAGAATCCATGCGGTGGCCGACTTCGTCGGCTGGGCTGCTGAGCGGACGGCGGAGGAGTTGGCCGAGCCGTTCACCTTCGTCATCGACACGGACGGTGTACTGCGGCTGGCGCCCCGCCGCAGCGAGCACGTGGCCTGCGCCGACGGCGGACGGGTCCTGAGCGCCGGTGAGATGACCTTCAAGAAGGAGATCGGCCGCTGGACGGTGAGCGAGGTCAGCAACCAGTCGACCGGTTACTGCCCGGACGTCAGCTCCTGGCCGGCCGTCGCCGAGGCGCTGGATCGAGCCGGCCTCGACCATCCGTCCGGTTTCACCCACGAGGTCGTGTTCCGGCGCTGCCCGCACTGCCAGGAGCACAACATCGTGCGCGAAAGTGACTTCGTCTGCGTCTTCTGCGACGGCGATCTGCCCACGGCGTGGAATGTGGATCCTGAGCCTTTGCCGCAGGTCGGTCACACGGCTTGAGCAGATCTCGATGTGCTGACGCTCTCCCCGTCCGGTCGCAGGTGAGGCGCGGTCTGCCGGGTGACCTAGCGTGGCCGTCAAAGCGGCTCTTCACAATCCAGGGTGTAGTCGTGGCCTGAAGCTGCCGGCTTCTAGCAGGGTCTGGCGATGTAGTTGGCGAGTCGCTGACCGGTGACTTCGAGCCCGAGCTCGTCAAGGCGGCAGAACATAGTCCTGTCAGCGCGGGCGAAGCCCGCCTCAGGGGTAGCGTCGTGCAACGTCGAGGGTCTTCCAGATGGGCTTGGTGTAGGAACCCCCATCCTCGGGAGACCTCGACGCCTACCCGGCCACGGACGCGGGGTGAGCTTCCACCGCCGGTGTGACACAAGTTCCTGACGGTTGATGATCTGAAGTCATCCCAGTGAGGGCGAATCGTCGTGCTTCGGCCCCGGTCGCGCGAAGGTGACCGGGGCCGGAACTTGAATCGTGGCTTCGGTCGTGGCTTGTGGGCCGTTTAACTCTGGGGCATTCAGCGGCTGATGTCGTCCAACTCGGCCAAGTCCTCATGAGAGAGGGACAGTCCCGCGCCGGCGATGTTCTCGCGCAGGTGTGCCGTCGACGACGTGCCGGGGATGAGCAGGACGTTCGGTGATCGCTGCAGCAGCCAGGCCAGTGCGACGGACATCGGTGTCGCCTCCAATCGAGCGGCGACCGCCGAGAGCGCCGAGGACTGAAGCGGGGTGAAGCCCCCGAGGGGGAAGAAGGGCACGTACGCGACGCCGTCGACGGCGAGCCGGTCGATGAGCTCGTCGTCGTGGCGATGGGCGAGGTTGTACATGTTCTGCACGCACACGATCGGCGCGATGCTCTGTGCCTCGGTGACCTGCTCCGCGGTGGCGTTGCTGACCCCGAGGTGGCGGATCAGGCCCTGCTGCTGGAGCTCGACGAGCGTCTCGAACGCCTCGGCGATCGAGCCAGGCTGGGGACCTTCGGCGTTGCCGAGTCGAAGGTTGACCAGGTCGAGTACGTCGAGCCGGAGGGACTTGAGGTTGTCCTGGACCTGGCGGCGCAGATCTTCGGGTCGCCGGGCCGGAGGCCAGCCACCCTGTTCGTCGCGGGCCGCGCCCACCTTGGTCACGATGTGCAGCGACTCGGGATAGGGGTCCAGTGCCTCGCGGATCAACTCGTTGGTGACGCGCGGCCCGTAGGCGTCGCTGGTGTCGATGTGGGTGATACCAAGGTCGACCGCTGCACGCAGAACGGCCAGGGCACCGTCGCGATCGGCGGGCGGCCCCATGACCCACGGGCCGGCCAGTTGCATGGCGCCGTAACCGAACCGGGTGACGGTCAGGTCGCCCAGAGTCCAGGTACCGCCGGGTGTGCTCATCTTGTTGCCTTTCGTCGTGCACTTGGGGGTGGCGCCTCCTGCCTCCCTGCATCAGCATTGGAGAGAAACTTCCTGTCAGGAAGTAGGCACTTTGAGGTGCGTAACCCACGCATAGGTGAGAGGTGCGATCAGTGACGACGACGAAGGCGGCCCAGAAGAGGGCTCAGGCCAAGGTGGAGTACAACGCGTTCCTGGCAGCATGCCCCAGCCGGCGACTGCTCGACCGAATCTCGGACAAGTGGGTCGTCCTGATCCTTTGTGCGCTTGGCGGCGACAACGGCTCTCGCCAGCCCGGTGCAGCACACGCAGACGTTCCGAAGGCGATGCGTTACTCCGAGATCTCTCGTCTTCTGGCTGGGGTCAGCCAGAAGATGCTGACCCAGACGCTACGGTCGCTGGAGCGCGATGGTCTGCTCACCCGTACCGTGACGCCAACCGTCCCTGTCACCGTCTCCTACGAGCTGACCGACCTCGGTCTCTCGCTCCACCACATGACGCGCGGGCTCAGACACTGGGCGCAGTCGCACATGGCCGAGGTCCTCGCAAAGCGCGAGAACTACGACGCTCGCACCTCCTGACGACTCACATCCAACCGTCCAGCAGCTCCATATTCTCGGCGCTACACCCTCAACTGCGAAGAGCCGTCAAAGCGGAACTAGCTCACCTGCTTCTGCCCGATGAGCATCAAGAAATGTGCTCGACAGAAGTAATCTGGTAGCGATATGACGTTCAGATGCAGATTCGACGCGCCGAGCTTGCGGACGCCGACGATATCGCCACCGTCCACGTGCGGTCATGGCAGGCCGCTTATCGAGGATTGATTCCCCAAAACTATCTGGATGGTTTGGATCCAGCTCGACGGCGTCCTGTCTGGGAGCGTCTTCTGACAGAAACGTCTTGGCCTCGCCAAGGGGTGTTGGTCGCAGAGGTTGACGGCTCCATCGCGGGGTTTGCCGGAATAGGCCCAACACGAGATCACGACGAGGATCCGGCATCTACCGGAGAAGTCTCGACGATCTATCTGCTGCCGCAGGTCTGGGGCGTCGGCATCGGAAGGCGGCTCATGGCAGCTGCCCTTGAATCCCTCACCGTGGCCGGTTACAAGCAGGCCACCCTTTGGGTACTCGACACCAATGCGCAGGCTCGGCGTTTCTATGAGAGCAATGACTGGCACGCAGACGGCCTTATCAAGCACGACCGGACACTCGGCTTCACGCTGACCGAAATCCGATATCGCCGTACGCTGACCCGACCGTGCGAGGAGGGCCTGGGGGTAGGCAAATGACGCCCGCGGGCGACTCCATTTTTAGCCACCGAGCACCTCGGTAGCCGATCGGCGCATAGGGTAGACAAAGCTAATACACAAAAGCGCCAACCGCTTCCCTCCAGCCGGGGCCTTCCGCTCTTACGCTGATTATTCGGAGGGCCGTCCATGGACAAGGTCGCGGACCTGTGCGAGGCGGGATTACCGGCTCAACTCTGCCTGACCTGGCGCCTGAGCGGTGATCTGTGGGAGGCGGCGCGGGCGTTCGGCGTCGACCCGCGGAGTGGCCTGCGGACGAACCCCGAGGAGATCGGGGAACTCTAGGCGAGCCGCTGGTTGTCGTGCCGCACCCGCATCGCTTGCGGCTTCACGGTGAGTAAGAGCGTCAGAACAGCAGAGCGGTGGACCACTGGGATTCGTGACGTTCGATGTAGTCGGCATCCGCCTGCCAGGCGTCGCGGTCGGGCCAGACGGCGTCGCCGGGTGCGAAGGTCAGCACCTCTCGCCCTCGGTCGTCGATGCCGAGAGGGCGGGGGGCTCCGCGGAATCCCGCGTCGTTCAGGTGGGCGAGCAACGCGTGGACGGCGGGAGTCCACGGGCCCGCAGGGCGGCGCACCGTGTCTCCCACGCGGACGACCCCGCCGCTGACGTTCCCGCCGTGTAGGGGCTGCTCCTCGACCAACGGCTCAGCCGGTGAGTTTGAGCGGGTTGAACAGGTCGGCGTAGACGAGCAGGCCGGCCATGATGATCATGACAAAGGCCAGCGCGTAGGTGACCGGCAGGACCTTGGCGATGTCGACGTACGCGGGTTCGGGACGGCGCATGATCCGGGCGTAGGCGCGCTTGATGCCCTCCCACAGGCCGCCCGCGATGTGACCGCCGTCGAGAGGCAGCAGCGGGATCAGGTTGAACATGCCGATGGCCAGGTTGAACCCGGCGAGCAGGTTCACCACGTTGTAGATCTTCATCTCCGTCGACAGGTTGGAGGCGAGGATCTCGCCGCCCATCCGCCCTGCGCCCACCACGCCCACGGGGCCCGCGGGGTCGCGTTCGTGGCCGGAGAAGGCGGCGTTCCACACGCCGACCATCTTCTCCGGCAGGTTCAGCAGGGAACCGGCCACCCTCCCGGTCAGCTCGCCCATGTATCCGATGACGACGCCCAGGCTCTGCTTCTCCATCACCGGCGTGGGCAGGACGCCGAGGAACCCGACGTTCTTCTCGATCTTCTTGGGGTCGTCGATCGCGGGGCGGTCCTCGGCGATGAGCGTGACGTTGAGCGTCACCGGCTTGCCATCGCGGACGATGCCGAGCGCGACGGGGCCCGCGCCGTGCGAGCGGATCAGGCGGGTGGCGTCCTCCCAGGTGGTGACCTTGGTGCCGGCGAAGCTGACGATCTGGTCGCCGGTCTTCAGGCCCGCCTTGGCGGCGGGGGTCTGCTGGTCGCCGGGGCGGCACTCGGTGCGCTTCTCGCTGATCGGGATCACGCAGGTGTTGGTGTCGGGCGACACGATCGGCTTGAGAACGGGCAGCCCGATGCCGACGAGCAGGAGCGCGTAGAGCAGGAACGCGAGTACGAAGTTCATCGCCGGGCCACCGGACATGATGATGACCTTCTGCCACCACTTCTTCCGGTAGAAGACGCGGTCCTCGTCGCCGGGGCGCACCTCTTCCTGGGCTGCCTCGCGGGCGGTCTCGATGAGGCCCTGCCAGGGCCCGGTCGAGGAGCTCCTGAGCGTGCCCGGGTCGTCGCCCGGCCTGGGCGGCAGCATGCCGATCATGCGGATGTAGCCGCCGAGCGGCAGCCACTTGATGCCGTACTCGGTCTCGCCCTTCCGCCGTGACCAGGCGGTCGCGCCGAAGCCGACCATGTACTGCGTCACCCTGACGCCGAAGAGCTTGGCTGGCACGAGGTGGCCGATCTCGTGCAACGCGATGGACGCCATCAGCCCGACCAGGAAGACGACGATCCCCGCGACATAGAGCCAGTTCATCTGGGCGCGCTCCAGGCAGACGGAAGGTCTTGACGCACCCAGACTAGTCGAACTCTCCGCCCCTGAAGGGCTTGCGGCCGCTTTGGCGAACTACGAGACTGCGTTGACAGTACGCGATCAGACGATCACCCTGGGGTACGACGAAGGGGGCGCCTTGATCCGGATTCTGGTCGCCGAGCATCTGCCGCTGGTACGACGGGGCCTGGTCGTGTCGCTCGACGCGGAGCCTGACCTGCGGGTCGTCGCCGAGGTGGGAAGCGCCGAGGACGTCGTACCGGCGGCCGTGGCCCGCGAGCCCGACACCGCGATCATCGATCTGGACCTGCCGGGCGAGGGCGGCCTGCCCGTCGCCGCCCGCCTGGGCGAGAAGGCGCCGGGGTGCCGTGTGCTGATCCTGTCAGCCCAGCCGAATCCGGGCCAGGTGCGCCGGGCCTTCGCCAACCGGGTGCTCGGCTTCCTGAGCCTGGACGTGGCTCCCGAGCGGCTCGCCGAGGGGCTGCGGGAGATCGCGGCCGGACGCCGCGCGATCGACTCGGAGCTGGCGGTCGCCGTGCTGCAGTCCGCCGCGAACCCGCTGACCAGGCGGGAGCTGGAGGTGCTGCGGATCGCCGCGGGCGGCGCCCGCTCGACGGAGATCGCCGCCGAGCTGTTCCTGTCGGTCGGCACCGTGCGCAACCACCTGTCGCGGATCATGTGCAAGACGGGCGCCCGCAACCGACTCGACGCGGTACGCATCGCCACCGACTCCGGCTGGCTCTGAACCGGGCCCCGGAAGAAGCCGCGCCGCTCCACCGGGGCCCGGGGCTCAGGGATGACCTCTACGAGAATCCCAGTCGCGGAGTGCCGGGACCAGTGACGCGATTCACCATTCGCCCATGCCTGAGCACACGGAGTGACCCGTGTGATTCGTCACGGCGGCCCTACGGACGCCAGATGAGCACCAGCGCGCAGTCGTCGTTGTGCCCCGAGGCCATCGCGTTGACCAGCGCCCGGGCACCGTCGCGGAACCCGGACGGCAGCAGCCGCTCCGCCTCGCCGAGCAGCCTGTCGAGGCCGGCGTCGATGTCGCGTCCGGGCTGCTCGATCAGGCCGTCGGTGTAGAGCAGCAGCGCGTCGCCCTTGCGCAGCACCCCGCTCTCGGGCTCGCAGTGCAGGTCGGGGACGACGCCGAGCACCACGCCCTTGGCGGAGGCCACCTGCCAGTTGCCGGTGCCCGCGTCGAACTTGACGACCGGAGGGTGCCCGGCGGAGGTGATCGTGTACTCGCCTGTGGTGAGGTTCAGCCGGGCGTGCACGGCGGTCACGAACCCCTCGTCGCCGCGCTGCCTGTGCAGGTAGGCGTTGCAGGCGGGCAGGAAGTCCTCGACGGACCCGAGCAGCCCGCCGAACGTGCCCGACAGCAGCAGCGCTCTGGTTCCGGCGTCGACGCCCTTGCCCGAGACGTCGACCAGGGCGATGTCCACCTGGTCGCCGTCGCGCAGGGACACCAGGAAGTCGCCGCCGAAGGACGAGCCGCCCGCCTGCTTGAGCACCACCTTGGCGCCCCAGTCCTTGGGCATCGGGGGCAGCTCGCCCTGGCTCTTGAGCCGGTCACGCAGTTCCAGCAACATCGCGTCGCCGCGCAGCCCCTGCACGCCGAGCTTGCCCCGGGTGCGGGCCATGAGCAGCGCCAGGATCGAGGTGAAGGCGATCGTGACCATGAGCCCCAGCCCGATGCGGCTCACGCCGAGTGTGGCGGCGATGTAGCCGAGCGCGACGGCCTCCACCGCGAGCAGCTTGCTGAGGCTGCGCAGCCGGAGCTGCAGCCCGCCGACCAGCGTGACGAGGATGAGCAGCGAGGGGGAGAACCATTCTGTCGACACGCGCGCGGCCAGCAGGCCGATCAGGAGCGAGAGCATGATCAGCGTGACGAGCAGGTTGCGGTCGCGGCCCAGGGGGCCGCGACGGAAGAATCGCACGATCGGCACCAGCAGTGGCACCCGCACGAGGAACGCGCGGAGCCGTGGCGGTATCAGCGGCGCCGGACGGGAACTCATGATGCGCCTGACTGTATCGGTCTGACCCGCGTTTGGGCAGCCCACTTGACCAACGCCTTGATCATTAAGCAGGGATATTAGGTGGCCTTCCCCCTTTGCCCGCTCCTACCGTGGACGGATGAGGTATCCGATCCGTCCTGTTGCCGAGGCCGAATGGCCGGCATTCTCCTACGTACTCGACGAGGGCTTCGGCTGGACTCCGCATCCTGCCCAGAGCGCGCGCTTCAAGGCTGAGACCGAGTTCGACCGGACGCTCGCCGCTTTCGACGGCGACGTCATGGCGGGTGTCACGTCGAGCTTCAGCCTCAGCATGACGGTCCCCGGCGGCCGAATCCCGGTCGCGGGTGTCACGGCCGTCAGCGTGCTGGCCTCGCACCGCCGCCGCGGCGTCCTGACCGAGCTGATGCGCAGGCAGCTGTCCGACGTGCGGGAGCGCGGCGAGTCCGTCGCGACGCTGTACGCCTCCGAGGCGCTGATCTACGGCAGGTTCGGGTACGGCAGAGCCGCCGGCGAACTGTCGTTCCGCATCTCCAAGCCCGGCTCGGCGTTCGTCGGGAACGTGCCGAGCGACCCGTCGCTCAGGATCAGGGTGGCCAGGCCGGCGGAGGCGAGGGCGGAGTTCGAGTCGCTGTTCGAGCGGATCATCCCCATGCGTCCCGGGCGCTACGCGCGCAACGCCGCCTTCTGGAACAACGTGCTGGCCGACGACGAGGCCGACCAGCAGGGCGCGGGGACGTTGCGCTCGGTGATCGCCGAGGACGACAACGGCGTGCGCGGCTACGCGCTGTTCCGGATCAAGGCGAGCTGGGACGCCAACGGCGTGCCCGACAGCGAGCTGAGGCTGCGCGAGCTGGAGGCGTCCGACCCGGCGGCCTACGCGCTGCTGTGGCGCAGCGTGCTCGACCGCGACCTGGTCTCCACGGTGGTGGCGCAGAGCAGGCCGGTGGACGATCCGATCGTCGCGCTGCTCGCCGACCAGCGGCAGCTCCGCCCGAGCTGGTCGGACGAGCTGTGGGCGCGGCTGGTGGAGGTGGACGGGGCGCTCACGTCCCGCGCCTACTCCGCGCCCGTGGACGTGGTGCTCGAGGTCGAGGACGAGCTGTGCCCGTGGAACGCCCGCCGCTGGCGGCTCAGCGCGGACACGTCGGGAGCGGAGTGCAAGCCGGTCGAGGACGAGCCCGACGTGACGCTGCCCGTGTCGGCGCTCGGCTCGGCCTACCTGGGCGACGGCCTGCTGACCACGCAGCTCGACGCCGGGCTGTTGCGCGAGCACACGCCGGGCGCGGTGCGGACGCTGTCGACGGCGATGAGCTGGAGCCCGAAGCCGTGGGCGGGGCTGACGTTCTGACGTAGGCTCCCTGGTATGGCCTTGCAGAGTTTGCAGATCACCGCCATCACCGCCATGCGGGCCCGCGACGTGTCGAGACCGTCGAAGGAGCAGCAGGAGGCCGCCGACCGGCGGCCTCTCCGCGATGAGATGCCCAGGCGCGAGACGAAGCGCAGAAGTTAGGGCGCGAAAGTTAGGGCGCGGAAGCTAGGGCAGCGAGGGCAGCTGCCCGATGGTCTCGTAGGTGGCGAGCTGCGCGATGCGCCTGCTGTGCCGCTCGGCGCCGGAGAACGCGGTGGCGAGGAAGACCTCGACGAACCTGGTGGCGTCCTCGATGGAGTGCATGCGCGCGCCGATGCTGACCACGTTGGCGTTGTTGTGCTCGCGCGCGAGCTTGGCCGTCTCCTCGCTCCAGGCGAGGGCGGCGCGGACGCCGCGCACCTTGTTGGCGGCGATCTGTTCCCCGTTGCCCGACCCTCCGATGACGATGCCGAGGCTGGCCGGGTCGCCCGCGACGCCCTCGGCGGCGCGCAGGATGAACGCCGGGTAGTCGTCCTCGGCGTCGTAGACGAAGGGACCGCAGTCGATCACCTCCTGGCCGTGGTCCTTCAGCCAGGACACGAGATGGTTCTTGAGCTCATAGCCGGCATGGTCGGCAGCGATGTAGACACGCACGCGTCCAGTCTTCCACAGCGCCGCGCCCGGGTCCCCGAGCACGCGCTGGCTGGCTAGAGTAAGGACCCCTACTGGAGACCAGTCCTTACGGGAGTAGACCATCCATGCGTGAGATCCGCGTGATCGGCGACCCGGTCCTACGCACGCCCGCCGAGCCCGTCGAGGGGTTCGACCGCGAGCTGCGCCGCCTGATCGACGAGATGTTCGAGGCGATGTACTCGGTGAACGGCGTGGGCCTGGCGGGGCCCCAGATCGGCGTGTCGCGGCGGCTGTTCGTCTACGACATCAGCGGGCGCAAGGGCCACGTCGTCAACCCGGTGCTCACCGTCGACGACCCCGAGGAGGTCCTGGACGAGGAGGGCTGCCTGTCGGTGCCGGACCGGCGCACGGGCACGCCGATCTACGCTCCGGTCGCGCGCGCGGCGGGCGTGACCGTCGAGGGCCTGGACCGGCTCGGCCGCCCGGTGCGCGTCAAGGCGCGCAGGTCGCTGGCGCGCTGCTTCCAGCACGAGACCGATCACCTGGACGGCCAGCTGTACGTGGACCGGCTGCCGAAGAACGAGGCCCGAAAGATCATCCTCAAGGCGTAAGTTGTCCGCATGGGGACACTTTCTGGAAAGGGCGCGCTGGTGACCGGCGGCTCGCGCGGCATCGGCAGGGCCATCGTCGAGCGGCTCACCAGCGACGGAGCCAGCGTGGTGTTCAGCTACCGGAGCGACGTCGAGGCGGCCGGCCAGGTGGCCGAGCAGACCGGAGCGCTGGCCGTCCAGGCCGACCAGGCCAGCAGGGACGACCTGGACCGGCTGTTCGCCGAGGCCGAGAAGGCGTTGCCGGGGATCGACATCTTGGTCAACAACGCGGCGGAGCACCGTCACGGGCCCATCGCCGAGATCACCGAGGAGACCTACGAGCGGGTGTTCGCGGCCAACGCCCGTGCGACCTTCCTGGCCATCCAGTGGGCCTGCCGGGTGATGCGTGACGGCGGCCGGATCATCAACATCTCCACCCTCAACACGGCGATCCCGGCGGCGGGGCTCGCGCTGCACACCGCCACCAAGGCCGCGGTGGAGCAGTTCGCCAAGGTGGCCGCGCGCGAGCTGGGCGGGCGCGGCATCACCGCGAACACGGTCTCGCCGGGCGCGACCGACACCGACACGCTGCGGGCCTCCAACCCGCCGGAGGCGCTGGAGACGTCCACCGCGCTCGCGGCGCTCCAGCGGCTCGGCAGGCCCGACGACATCGCGGCCGTGGTCGCGTTCCTGGCGGGCCCCGACAGCCGGTGGATCACCGGGCAGAACCTCCTGGCGACAGGAGGGCTGATCCTGTGAGGCACCCTGTCGGGACGGCTACAGCTGCAGCGACTTGACCTCGAAGTACTCCTCGATTCCGGGCTCGCCCAGCTCGCGTCCGACGCCCGACTGCTTGAAACCGCCGAACGGCGCATGCGGGTTGAACGCGCCCCCGTTGATCGCCACCTGCCCGGTGCGCAACCTGCGGGCCACCTCGATCGCGCGTTCCCGGGTTCCCGCCCAGACCGCGCCCGACAGGCCGTACCGGGTGCCGTCGGCGATCCGCACCGCCTGCTCCTCGGACGTGTACGGGATGATCGACAGGACCGGCCCGAAGATCTCCTCCTGCGCGATCGTCATCCCGGGTTCGACCCCGGCGAAGACCGTGGGCTCGACGTAGAAGCCACGCGGCAGCGGCCGCTCGGTGCCGCCCGCGACCAGCCTGGCGCCCTCCTCCTGACCCCTGTTGATGTAGCGGACCACCCGGTCGCGCTGGGCTGCGGAGACGAGCGGGCCGATGCGGGTGGCCTCGTCGAACGGGTCGCCCACGGTGTACTTGCGTGCCGCCTCGACGGCCATCTGGACGGCCTCGTCGTACTGGTCGACGTGGACGATCATGCGGGTCCAGGCGGAGCACGTCTGGCCCGCGTTGACGAAGCAGTTGGCGACCCCGGCCTTGACCGCCGCCCGCAGGTCGGCGTCGGGCAGGATCAGGTTCGCGGACTTGCCGCCGAGCTCCAGCGCCACCCGCTTGACCGTCTCGGCCGCCAGCGAGGCCACCCTGCGCCCGGCCGTGGTGGAGCCGGTGAAGGAGACCATGTCCACCTCGGGGTGGGCGGCCATGGCCTCGCCCACCACCGGGCCGCGCCCGCTGAGCAGGTTGAACACGCCCGCGGGCAGGCCCACCTCGTGGAAGATGTCGGCCAGCGCGTACGCGGCCAGCGGCGCGACCTCGCTGGGCTTGAGCACCACCGTGCAGCCCGCGGCCAGTGCCGGGGCGACCTTGCAGACGATCTGATGGAGCGGATAGTTCCACGGCGTGATCGCCGCGACCACCCCGACCGGCTCCTTGACCACGAGCGAGTTGCCCACCTGCGACTCGCGCGGGTGGCTCTCGGCCATGCGCGCGTACGAGGCCAGCACCCCGGCCGGCATCAGCGTCTGCACCTTGAGAGCGAAGCCGAGCGGCGAGCCCATGTCGGTCGCGATCGCCCGCGCGACGTCGCCCGCGCGCTGCGTCAGCAGCTCGGCCGCGGCGGTCAGCAGCTTGGCCCGCTCCTCCGGGGCCGCGCCGGACCAGTCGGGGAAGGATCTTCGCGCCGCCGCGACGGCCGCTTCGACGTCGTCGGGAACGCCTGCGGGCACCCGATCGATGATCTCTTCCGTGGCCGGGTTCACGACCTCGATGGCCTCGCCCGACACCGACGCGGCCCAGGAACCGCCGATATACAGCTGACGCATGGCCCCCATCCTCGCGTGCCGGCTGCCACAATGCGAGTGCGCTTCGTCATCAGAGTACGACCAGGAGTGCCCGAGGCAGGGAGCTTCGGTCGAAGCAGGTCTGACGGGTATGGGCTTTCGGTCACACCAGGTCGGCTTCAGTCGAACTGAGGCCGGCGGGTGCGGGAGCGCTTCAGCTCGAAGAAGTCCTCGAAGCCGGTGACGAGCAGGACGCCGTCCCAGAGTCTTCCGGCGTCCTCGCCGCGCGGGATCGCGGTGATGACCGGGCCGAAGAAGGCGTTGGAGCCGACACGGATGACCGGCGTGCCGACCTCCTGGCCGACCAGGTCGATGCCCTCGTTGTGCGAGGCGCGGACGGCCTCGTCGTAGTCGTCGGAGGTCATCGCGTCGGCCAGTTCCTTGTCGAGGCCGGCGGCCTCGAGAGCGTCCTCGACCGTCTCGCGGAGCCGGTCGAGGTCCTTGTTCCGGCCCTCGTTGTGCAGGCGGGTGCCCAGCTCGGTGTAGAGCGGCCCGACGACGTGGGCGCCGTACTTGGCCTCGGCGGCCGCGACGACCCTGACGGGCTCGATGGCCCTGGCGATCGCCTCGCGGTACTCCTCCGAGACGTCCTTGCCCTCGTTGAGCACGTTGAGGCTCATGATGTGCCAGCGCGGCTCGATGGGGCGGACCTTCTCGACCTCGAGCAGCCATCGTGACGTCACCCAGGCGAAAGGGCAGAAAGGATCGAACCACAGGTCTACAGGAGTCTTGTCAGTCACGTGGGGCCATAACCTGGGGGTGTCCGCGCCCTATTCCCAGCGTGGCAGGATACCGACAAACCCCGAAGAAGTGGTGTAAAGGAGCCCAACTTTGGCAGGCAACCTGACCCGGGACGAGGCGCGCGAGCGTGCCCGGCTCTTGAAGGTCGAGTCGTACACCGTCGCACTCGACCTGACGGAGGGAGACGAGCGCTTCGAGAGCATCACGATCGTCCGCTTCACCAGCGCCCAGCCCGGCGCGTCCACCTTCATCGACCTGCACGGCGCCCACGTGCGCCAGGTCACGCTCAACGGCCGCGACCTCGACGCCGCCGCCTACGACGCCGACAAGGGGCGCTTCCCGCTCCCCGACCTCGCCGAGAGCAACGAGCTGCGCATCGACGCCGACTGCCGCTTCATGCGCACCGGTGAGGGGCTGCACCGTTTCGTCGACCCGGTGGACCAGAAGGTCTACCTGCACAGCCAGTTCGAGACGGCCGACGCGCACCGCATGTACGCCTGCTTCGACCAGCCCGACCTCAAGGCCACGTTCCAGCTGACCGTGCTCGCCCCGGCCGACTGGGAGATCGTCTCCAACGCCGCCGCGTCCGAGGTGGAGGAGCTGCCCGCGCAGGGCGGCAGGCACGGCGCCGTCCAGGCCTCCAAGCGCTGGACGTTCCCCGCCACGCCGGTCATGTCCACCTACATCACCGCCCTGGTGGCCGGGCCGTTCCACAAGGTGACCTCCGAGCACGACGGGATCCCGCTGGGGGTCTACTGCCGCGCCTCGCTCGCCGAGCACCTCGACGCCGACAACATCTTCGAGGTCACCCGGCAGGGCTTCGACTTCTTCCACCAGGTCTTCGGCGTCCGCTACCCGTTCGGCAAGTACGACCAGCTCTTCGTGCCCGAGTTCAACGCGGGCGCGATGGAGAACGCCGGATGCGTGACGTTCCTGGAGGACTACGTCTTCCGCTCCCGCGTCACCGACGCGGTCGTCGAGCGGCGCGCGGAGACGATCCTGCACGAGATGGCGCACATGTGGTTCGGTGACCTCGTCACCATGCGCTGGTGGGACGACCTGTGGCTGAACGAGTCGTTCGCCACCTACATGTCGGTGCTCGCCCAGGCCGAGGCCACCCGCTGGGGCAAGGGCGCCTGGACGACCTTCGCGAACGTGGAGAAGTCCTGGGCCTACCGCCAGGACCAGCTGCCGTCCACGCACCCGATCTCCGCCGACATCCCCGACATGCAGGCGGTCGAGGTCAACTTCGACGGCATCACCTACGCCAAGGGCGCCTCGGTGCTCAAGCAGCTCGTCGCCTACGTCGGGCTCGACAACTTCCTGGCGGGGGTGCGCGACTACTTCGCCGAGCACGCCTGGGGCAACACCGAGCTGAAGGACCTGCTCACCGCGCTGGAGCGGAAGTCGGGCCGCGACCTGTCCTCGTGGTCGAAGGAGTGGCTGGAGACCTCCTGGGTCAACACGCTGCGCCCGTCCTTCACCGTGTCGGCCGACGGGCGGTTCGAGAGCTTCGACGTCCTGCAGGAGGCCCCGGCCGAGCACCCGACGCTGCGCTCGCACCGCGTGGCGATCGGCCTGTACTCCCTGGCCGACGGCGAGCTGAGGCGGACCAAGCGCGTCGAGCTGGACGTCGTCGGCGCCCGCACGCCGGTCGCCGAACTCGTCGGAGAGGAGCAGCCCGACCTGGTGCTGGTCAACGACGACGACCTCACCTACGCCAAGATCCGGGTGGACGACCGCTCACTGCGCACGCTCATCGGCGGCGGCATCGCCGCGTTCGCCGAGTCGCTGCCACGCGCCCTGTGCTGGTCGGCCGCCTGGGACATGACGCGCGACGGCGAGATGGCCACCCGCGACTACGTCAAGCTCGTCGTCTCCGGCGTCGGCACGCTGCGCGACATCACGGTCCTGCAGAGCGTGCTGCGGCAGGCCAGGCAGGCCGTGCAGCAGTACGCCGACCCGGCATGGCAGGCCGAGGGGCTCGCGCTGCTCGCCGCCGAGCTCAGGTCGCTGCTCGCGGTGGCCGAGCCCGGCTCCGACCAGCAGCTCGCCTACCTGCAGGCGTTCGCGCCGGTGGCCACGTCCGGCGCGGACCTCGACCTGATCCAGGGCATCCTCGACGGCTCGTCCGTGCCCGAGGGGCTGGCCGTCGACGCGGACCTGCGCTGGGTCCTGGTCCACGCGATGGTGTCGAGCGGCCGGTACGGCGAGGCCGACATCGAGGCCGAGTTGCAGCGCGACCCGACGGCCACCGGCGAGCGGTCGGCGGCGCTGTGCCGGGCCTCCCTGCCGACGGCCGAGAGCAAGGCGGCGGCCTGGGAGGCGATCGTCGGCGGCCAGCTGGCCAACCACATCGCCCGCGCCACGATCACCGGGTTCGCCGACCCGCGCCACGTCGAGCTGCTGGTTCCGTACCGGGAGAAGTACTTCGCCGAGATCGGCCGCATCTACCAGGAGTGGACGTTCGACCAGGCGCAGACGTTCGCGGTCGGCTGCTTCCCGACGCTGCTCATCGAGGAGGCGACGGTCGAGGCCGCCCAGGACTTCCTGGAGACCGCGCCGCCGCAGGCCCTGCGCCGCATGATCCTCGAAGGCGCCGACGGCGTGAGCCGCGCCCTGCGCAACCGCGCCAAGGACGCCTCCTAGCCCCGAGGGCGGGGCTCTTCCACAGAACGGAGAGCCCCGCCCCTCGCACGGCTACCCAGGCCCCGGCCCGCACTCACGGGCAGCCCGGCGCGAACAGCACGTTCACCTCGCCCCCGTCGGGCACGGGAGGCACCACGACAGGCGCGTTCCAGCAGGGGGACACCCCGCTGATCTTGGGAAATACTCCGCTTACGGTGGTACCGATTCCGCCGGTGCCACCGGCCTTCCGGTGTTAGTCTCGAATACGTGCTCGGACCGGGGACCACGCTCAGCGACCGCTACGTGCTGGCCGGCCGCCTCGGTGGCGGCGGTATGGGCGAGGTCTGGCATGCCGACGACACCGTCCTCGGCCGGGCCGTGGCGGTCAAGGTGCTGATGCCCGCTCTGACCGACAACGCCACGTTCGTCCAGCGGTTCCAGAACGAGGCCAGGGCCATGGCCACCCTCAGGCATCCCGGCGTGGTCGACGTCTACGACTACGGCACCTGCCAGGTCGACGGGCGGCGGGTGAGCTTCCTGGTGATGGAGCTGGTCGAGGGCGAGTCGCTCGACCGCGTCCTGCGCCGCGGCCCGCTCGACCCCGCGACCACCATGCGACTGGTCGCCGAGGTGGCCGACGCGCTCGCGGCCGCGCACGAGCAGGGCATCGTGCACCGCGACGTGAAACCGGCCAACCTGATGATCAGGCCGGGCGGCGGCGTCGTGCTCACCGACTTCGGCATCGCGCACTCGGCCTCCGCAGGCCACCTGACGGCGACCGGCGCCATGCTGTGCAGCGCCGGCTACTGCGCCCCCGAGCTGGCCACGGCGAGCCAGGTGACTCCCTCCGTCGACGTGTACGCGCTCGGCGTCGTCGCCTACGAGTGCCTGACCGCCCAACTGCCGTTCGCGGGCGACACCCCCGTCCAGATCATCTACAAGCACCTCCACGCGCCCACCCCCGGCCTGCCCGGCGACGTGCCTGCCGGGCCGCGCCAGATCGTCACGCGGGCGCTGGAGAAGTCGCCCGACAGGCGCTGGGGGTCGGCCGCCGAGATGGCGCGGGCCGCCCGGCAGGCCATCGCCTCCCCCGACGCCTCCCCCGACGCCTCCCCCGGC
>NZ_JBEXUP010000105.1:0-31448 GCF_040614375.1 Nonomuraea sp. NPDC005983 | reverse complement strand
CGGCGGGGTGCTGGCCGCCGGGGTCGCCGCCGTCTACACGGCCGGGGTCGCGATGCCGCGTACGCGGGAGTTCTTCCACGACGAGCGGGCGCTGTCGCTGACGCGGGCGCGCGTCCTGGAGGAGGCCCTGCTCCAGGTGCCGGTCGGGACGGTGCTGCTGGAGGAGGTGGGCTTCAGGGGCGCCCTGTACGGCATGCTCCGCCGTACCAACGGCACGGCGACGGCGACGGCGGTGTCGTCGGCGCTGTTCGGGCTCTGGCACATCCTGCCCGCCATCGACATGGCCCGCGCCAACCCCGCTTTCGGTGCGCTGGCCGCGGGAGAGGCGCCAGGGCGGCTCGACGTGGTGAGGACAGCCGGACGCCCCGGCACGGCGCGAGTAGCGGGGGAAGCAGCCTCCGGGCAGCCGGGCACGGCTCAGGTGATGGAAGTGGGTGGGGCGGGGGAGGCGGCCTCGCGGCTCGAGACGGCGCGCGTCGTGGTGGGGAGCGTGGTGTCGACGGCGGCGGCGGGGGTGCTCTTCTGCGAGCTCCGCCGCCGAGCCGGCCTGCTGGCGCCGACGATGCTGCACCTGTCCACGAACTCGCTCGGCTACCTGTTCGCCCGCCTCGCCGGGAAGCGCGCGCGGGACGCGCACGCTCAGCCGGTCAGAGCATCGGGCTCGTAAGCCGAGCCAGGTGGTCAGGCGGTCGGGACGACCTGGAAGCCCTCCGCGTAGCGGCCCTCGCCGAACCCGGCCCGCTCGGCCCAGCCGGCGAAGCGGGACCTGACGAAGTCCGCGAAGCCCTCGACGTGCGACACCTGGCTGACGTGCGACTGGAGCGCCGTCAGCTTGCGGTCGATCGCGTCGGTGATGTCCACCCAGTGGTCGGGCGTCGAGCCGCCGCTCAGCCAGACCTCGCGGACGGTCCACGCCTCCAGGCCCTCGTCCTTGGCCAGCTCGGGGAATGCGTAGGGGTTGCGGGCGTCGGGGTAGACGGCGTCGAGGGTGGAGCCGCCCACCGCGCGGTGGTCGGGGTGGCTGGGGGCGATGAACTGGTAGTTGCGGTCGGGGTGGTGGGTGATCACCAGGTCGGGGCGCACCTGGCGGATGACCCTGGCGATGTCGCGCCTGAGATCCAGCGACGGCACCACCAGGCCGTCGGAGTAGCCGAGGAAGCGGACGTCCGTGACGCCCACGGCCTTGGCCGCCGCCGTCTGCTCGGCTCTGCGCAGCTCGGCCATGCCCGAGTTGTCGAGTGTCCGCTCGTTGCCGCCCGCGTCACCGTCGGTGACCAGGAGGTAGGTGACCTGTACGCCCCGGTCGACGAAGAGCGCGACCGTCCCGGCGGCGCTGAAGTCGGCGTCGTCGGGATGCGCGGCCACCAGCAGCACCCGGTTGATCTCGCTTTCCGTCAGCATGTTCGTCCTTTCTGATCTGCTGCCCTGGACAACCAGCTTGCCCTGAAGGGCATTCCGGGCGCCGATTGTCGGTGGGGCGTCTTAACCTAGGACAGTGCCGACCGAAGTCTCTGTTGACCATCCCTTGCTCGACGGTCTCAACCCGCAACAGCGCGAGGCCGTGATCCATCACGGCAGTCCGCTGCTGATCGTGGCGGGGGCGGGCTCCGGCAAGACCAGGGTGCTCACCCATCGCATCGCGTACCTGCTGGCCGAGCGGAACGTCCATCCGGGCGAGATCCTGGCGATCACGTTCACCAACAAGGCCGCGCGTGAGATGAAGGAGCGCATCGACAAGCTGGTCGGCCCGCGCTCGAAGGCGATGTGGGTGATGACGTTCCACAGCGCCTGCATGCGCATCCTGCGGCGCGAGGCGAAGCGGCTCGGCTTCCCGTCCAGCTTCTCGATCTACGACCAGGCCGACTCGCAGCGGCTCATGGCGATGGTCTGCCGCGAGATGGATCTCGACCCGAAGCGCTACCCGCCCCGGTCGTTCTCGGCGCAGGTCAGCAACTTCAAGAACGAGCTGATCGACTACGAGACCGCCATGGGCAAGGCGGGCTCGCACCTGGAGAAGGTGCTGGCCGAGGCGTACAAGAGCTACCAGCTCAAGCTCACCGAGGCCGGCGCCATGGACTTCGACGACATCATCATGAACACGGTGACGTTGTTCCAGCTCTTCCCCGAGGTGGCCGAGCACTACCGGATGCGTTTCCGGCACGTCATGGTCGACGAGTACCAGGACACCAACCACGCTCAGTACATCCTGGTCAGAGAGCTGGTGGGCCGTCCTGAGCTGCGTACGGACGACGGCGATCTGGTGCGTTCCGGCGCCGACCAGTCCGAGCTGTGCGTGGTGGGCGACGCCGACCAGTCGATCTACGCCTTCCGGGGCGCGACCATCCGCAACATCCTGGAGTTCGAGCGCGACTACCCCGACGCGCGCACGATCCTGCTGGAGCAGAACTACCGTTCGACGCAGAACATCCTGGCGGCGGCCAACTCGGTCATCGCGCGCAACGAGTCGCGCAAGCCGAAGAACCTCTGGTCCGACCAGGGCGACGGCCCGAAGATCGTCGGTTACGTGGCCGACAACGAGCACGACGAGGCCATGTTCGTCGCGCAGGAGGTCGACCGGCTCGGCGACGAGGAAGGCGTCAGGCCAGGCGACGTCGCGGTCTTCTACCGCACGAACGCCGCCTCCCGTGTCTTCGAGGAGATCTTCATCCGCACCGGGCTGCCGTACAAGGTGGTCGGGGGCGTGCGCTTCTACGAGCGCAAGGAGGTCAAGGACCTGCTGGCCTACCTGCGGGTGCTGGCCAACCCGGCCGACGTGGTGTCGCTGCGGCGCATCCTGAACGTTCCCAAACGCGGCATCGGTGACCGGGCCGAGGCGATGGTCGAGGCGCTCTCATCCCGCGAGCGCATCTCCTTCTGGGACGCGCTGCGCAGGGCCGACGAGGCGTACGGCATGGCCACCCGCTCGCTCAACGCCGTGCGCGAGTTCGTCGCGCTGGTCGAGGAGCTGATCGAGAAGGCGGCGGGCATGCCGCCGTCGGCGCTGGCCGAGGAGGTGCTGGTGGCCACCGGCTACCGCGCCGAGCTGGAGGCGTCGGAGGATCCGCAGGACGAGTCGCGCCTGGAGAACCTCAACGAGCTGGTCTCGGTGGCGTCCGAGTTCGAGGAGGCCAATCCCGAGGGCACGCTGGTGGAGTTCCTGGAGCAGGTGTCGCTGGTGGCCGACGCCGACCAGATCCCCGAGTCCGACGGCGGCCAGGGCGTGGTCACGCTGATGACCCTGCACACCGCCAAGGGCCTGGAGTTCCCGGTGGTGTTCCTGACCGCGATGGAGGACGGCGTCTTCCCGCACGTCCGGTCGCTGAGCGAGCCGAAGGAGCTGGAGGAGGAGCGCCGCCTGGCCTACGTCGGCATCACCAGGGCGCAGCAGCGGCTCTACCTGACCAGGGCGGCCGTGCGCAGCTCATGGGGTGCGCCGTCGTTCAACCCGGCGTCGCGCTTCGTGAACGAGGTGCCGAGCGCGCTGGTCGACTGGCGCACCGATCCGGAGAAGTCGGCGTGGAGCGCGGCCACCCGTCGCGAGCCCGCCCCCGCGGCGGCGCCCAAGAAGAGCGGCCGCACGGTTCCGTCCCTGGCACCCGGCGACCGGGTCACGCACGACGCGTTCGGCCTGGGCACGGTGGTGTCGGTCGACGGGGTGGCGGAGAAGACCAAGGTCAAGATCGACTTCGGCAGCGGCGGCGAGAAGACCCTCCTGCTCGCCTACGCCCCTCTGGAGAAGCTCTGACGGTGCTCCTCGGGGCGAGTCCCCGAGGAGCGCAGCAAGGTCAGTCCTCGACCGGCTGGGTCTTGACGCCGTTGAGGGCGCTGCCCTTCTTCCACTCGGTCCAGTTGAGCTGCCAGTAGCTCCAGCCGTTGCGCCAGTCGAGCTGGCGCTTGGTGCCGGTGATCTTGACGACGTCGCCGCGCTGGGCGATCGTGTAGAACCACTTGGAGCCTGCCGGGGTGGCGCGGACGCACCCGTGGCTCTGGTTGGAGCGGCCGAGGTACTGGTAGTAGCCCGCGCTCTGGTGGACGTACTCCCCGCTGTCGGAGATCCGCACGGCCCACGGGATGCGCTCCTTGTAGTAGCGCGGGTCCTTCGGGTCCGTGACGCCCATCCAGGAGGACGTCATGACCTCCACCGGCTTCTTGCCCATCGTCAGGTGGACACCGCTGGTGGTGAGGTAGACGTCCACGCCGTTCTTGACCAGGCCGCCGCGGCCCGCGCTGATCGGGATGGACTTGACCAGCTTGCCGTCCCTGCGGACCTTCATCACGTGCCTGCGCGTGTCGACCACCGAGATGTTGGCCGTGCCGACCGCGAAGCGGCGGGTGACGTCCGTGGCGGCCTGGTTGCCGGGCAGCTGGCTGAGGCGGGCGGTGAACAGGACGTTCTGGTGCGGACGCCAGTAGGTCTTGGTCCGGTAGATGACCTTCCGGTCGGAGACCCAGCGCCAGGCGCCGTCGGTCGGCTTGTCGGCCTGGACCTGGAGCAGTCCCTCGACGGCCGCCTTGTCTTTGACGTCACGGTCGAAGGTGACGATGATCGGGAACCCGACCCCGACCTTCTCCTTCTCTTCCCCCATCGGGGTGATGTCGGCGATGTCGAGCTGGGCCTTCTTCGGCGCGGTCTTCGACGTGGCGGCCTTGGGTGCGGAGCCTGCGGCGTGGGCCGCGTGGGCCGCGTGGGCCGCGGGGGCCGAGGCGGCGCGTGGAGCCGGGGGGCCGTCGGCCGAGCAGGCCGCCACGGTGACCGTGGCGGCCAGTGCCAGCAGCATCCGGGGGAGGGACATGAGGGGTTACTCCTGAGATATGTACGCGTTCACCTAGATAGACAAATAAAACGCGCCATATGACGGCGTACCGATGTCACGATCTTGTAACTGCTCCCGAGGGGTGCCGCCGTGTTCGCCGATCAAGCCAAGGCCGGCACTCGGGCGCGGCCTTGGCCGGAGATGTGGCCGCCACGGCGATGGCGGCCACGGTTATGCGGTGAGTACGTGCCTTACTTCGCGACGCTCACGCCGAACGGCAGCTCGATGCTGTCCGGAGCCTCGTCGTTTCCGTCCTTGAGCTCGGTCGTGACCTCGTCCGCCGACGGAGCCTTGATCTCGACCTTCGCGCCCCAGCCGCTGTAGCGGGTGTCGACGCTGAGGGTCGTGCCCTTCGCCGAGCTGCCCGCCAGGGCGGACATCGGGTAGGTGGCGACCAGCCTCGTGGGCAGGCCCTTGGCGTCGACGTCCAGCCGCCAGCTGATCTCGGTCTTGAGCTGCTTGGCGGTGGTCGAGATGAAGGCCATGCTGGAGTGGAACGACGGCGAGACCCGGTTCAGGTCGCTGAACGTGATCTTGCCGGCGTAGCCGCCGGCGGCCGGCTTGGCGCCCTTGAGCAGCGTCTTCAGCGTGGCAGGCTCGCCGATGTTCACGGGCTGGCCGTAGAGGCCGGTGAGGCCGCCGACCGGACCCCTGGACATCTTGAACCAGGTCTTGCCCTCGGGCAGCATCGTCGCCCAGATGTTGCCGGACAGGTACGACGTGTTGCCGACCTTGATCGTGTGCTCCGGCTTCGTCATCGCGACGAGGGCCTCCGGCGCGTCTTCGGGGAAGTCGCTGGCCGTGAGGTTGAGCTTGCCGGTGGTGTCGGACGCCGCGACACCGGTCTTGCTGAACTGCACCGTTCCGGAGCGCCGGACGAAGATGTTGCGCACGTTGTTCGACGTCAGGGTGGTGCGCTCGGTCCACTTCATCCCCGTGCCGGGGACGAGCTGCTTCTGCACCGCCGCGACCGGGTTCTTCGGTGCGGCCTGCGCGGGCGCGGCCTGCGCCGGGCCCGCGGCAATGACCGTAGCGGCCGAGGCTAATGCCAGGCCGGTGAGCATTCGCTTCATGCGGTTTTCCTCTTTGTAGAAGGGGGAGCCAGAAGATCTTGGCAACAAAAGATCACGAAAGAATCTCGCTATGCGAAATTTCCTGCGCGATAGTTGTGGATATTTCGTGCAACAGGATCTGTCTGGCGAGATTTCCGGTCTTAATTGGGCGTTACGGGATGGTGTTGCCCTCGTCGTCCGGCGGAACGCTGACGTAGTCCCTGTCGATCGTGGACGGCGGCTTCAGGCCCTTCTTGCCCAGGTCCTTGAAGTCCAGGACCTGCTCGGCGGGCGGGGCGGTCACGGTGACCGCGCTGCCCCAGTCGCTGTAGCGGGTCTCAGTCGAGACGCTGAGCGTGATCTTCTTGGTGACTTTCACGCTCCACGAGATGGCGATCCGCTTGACCAGCTTCTGCGCATCCAGCGAGAGACGCCAGGAAACGGCGTTCTTCGCCGGCGCACCGGTCGGCTTCACGGGGATCAGCTTGCGGAAGCTGGGAGAGACCTTGTACAGCTGGGCGATCGTGATCGAACCGCGGTACTGGTCGCCGCTCCCGCCCTTGCTCCTGCCCTTGGCCGTGGCCAGCAGGGTCTTGAGCGTGTCCGGCTCGAAGACGTTGACGATCTGGTCGTTGTTCGCAGCGGCGATGGGACTGCCGGGCCAGCCGACCCAGAGCTTGCTTTCGGGGAGCAGCGAGGAGAACAGGCCGCCGTTCGCGTAGAGCCGGTTGCCCGTGCTGACCAGGTAGATGCGCTCGGTGAGGAGCTGGGCGGTGTCGCCGACGTCGTTGTTCTTCTCGGCGAGCTGCTCCAGCCGCTTGCGCATCTCGGGGCTGAGGTTCGGGGTGCGGGTGACCTCGGCCCCGGCGACGCCGTTGGCGTCGAAGGCGACCACGCCCTCCTTGGAGTCGCCCGCGTACTGTTCGCGGCCGATCGTGGTCTTCGTGGTCTCGGTGAGCTTGACGCCCTGACCGGCGACGAACTGCTTCTTCAGCGCCTTGACCGGGTCGGCCGAGGCCGCCGGTGCCGCCTGGGCAGGTCCGGCCGTGACGAGTGCGGCGGCCGTGGTCAGCGCCAGGCCGGCGAGAATTCGCTTCATCGAAGCTCCTTGCGGGGAGAACCCGGGTGCTGGCCCCGGGGAAATCGCGGCGTGGTGCCGCACGCTGGCTCTGCCCTGGATTCAGGACGAGGCGAAAGGGATTCTGCCAAGCCAAGATCACGAGCGTGTCGCGTTCCACGAAACTCGTGCCCCGCATGCGAAGAGGGTGAGATCACCGTCACATAACGGGATATCTCCGACCCGATGACCAGGGCAGGTCAAGCTTGGGGCTAGGCTTCACTGGCGGAAACGCCCGGCACGCACGGGGTGGCCCGGGCCGTCGAACATCAGTCGGAGAAGCAAGGACGGACCCTCGTGGACCTGTTCGAACATCAGGCGAAGGAGCTCTTCGCGGACTATGGCATCCCGGTGCCTCGCGGCATCGTTGCCAACACCGTTGAGGGGGTGCGCGCGGCAGCCGAGGAGCTGACGGGCCGCGTCGTAGTCAAGGCCCAGGTGAAGACCGGCGGGCGTGGCAAGGCGGGCGGCGTGAAGGTGGCCGACGACGCCGCCGACGCCGTCCAGAAGGCCGAGGCCATCCTCGGCATGGACATCAAGGGCCACACGGTCCACAAGGTGCTCGTGGAGGAGGCCAGCGCGATCGCGGAGGAGTACTACTTCTCCTTCCTGCTCGACCGCGCGAACCGTACCTTCCTCGCGATCTGCTCCGCCGCTGGCGGCATGGACATCGAAGAGGTCGCCCACAGCGCGCCGGAGAAGGTCGCCAAGGTACCGGTCTCGGCGCTGAACGGCATCGACCGCGCCAGGGCGCGCGAGATCGCGGCGGCGGGCGGGCTGCCCGAGAAGGCGCTCGACGGCGCCGCCGAGCTCATCGAGAAGCTGTGGTGCTGCTTCGTCGACGAGGACGCCACGCTGGTCGAGGTCAACCCGATGATCCTGTCGGCCGACGGCCAGGTGAAGGCCCTCGACGGCAAGGTCACCCTCGACGACAACGCCTCCTTCCGTCAGAAGGAGCACGAGTCCTACGCCGACAAGGCGGCCGAGGACCCGCTCGAGGCCAAGGCCAAGGAGAAGGACCTCAACTACGTCAAGCTCGACGGCAACGTCGGCATCATCGGCAACGGCGCCGGCCTGGTCATGTCCACCCTGGACGTCGTGGCCTACGCGGGCGAGGGGCTGCCCGGCAAGCCGTCCCCGGCGAACTTCCTCGACATCGGCGGCGGCGCGTCCGCCGAGGTCATGGCCGCCGGCCTGGAGATCATCCTCTCCGACCTCAGCGTGAAGTCGATCTTCGTGAACGTCTTCGGCGGCATCACCGCCTGCGACGCCGTGGCCAACGGCATCGTCGCGGCGTTCAAGCTGCTCGAAAGCCGCGGCGAGGCCGTCACCCACCCGCTGGTGGTGCGCCTCGACGGCAACAACGCCCTGCTCGGGCGGCAGATCCTGCGCGACGCCGCGCTCCCGCGCGTCGAGCTGGTAGACACGATGGACGACGCGGCCAAGCGTGCCGCCGAGCTCGCTGCGGTAGGTGTGTGACCCATGGCTATCTGGCTGACCGAGAACAGCAAGATCATCGTTCAGGGCATGACCGGCGGTGAGGGCACCAAGCACACCCGCCGCATGCTCGCGTCCGGCGCCCGCGTGGTGGGCGGCGTGAACGCCCGCAAGGCGGGCACCACGCACGAGGGCCTGCCGGTGTTCGGCACCGTCAAGGAGGCCATGGAGCAGACCGGCGCCGATGTGTCCGTCGTCTTCGTGCCCCCGGCCTTCACCAAGGACGCCGTCAAGGAGGCCATCGACGCGGAGATGCCGCTCTGCGTGGTCATCACCGAGGGTGTGCCGGTCCACGACTCGACCGCGTTCTGGGCGTACGCGGTGGAGAAGGGCAACAAGACCCGGATCATCGGGCCGAACTGCCCCGGCATCGCGTCGCCTGGGGCGTCCAACGCGGGCATCATCCCGGCCGACATCACCACCGCCGGGCGCATCGGGCTCGTCTCCAAGTCCGGCACCCTGACATACCAGCTCATGTACGAGCTGCGCGACTTCGGGTTCTCGACCGCGGTCGGCATCGGTGGCGACCCCGTCATCGGCACCACGCACATCGACGCCCTCCAGGCGTTCCAGGAGGACCCGGGCACCGACGCGATCGTCATGATCGGCGAGATCGGCGGCGACGCCGAGGAGCGTGCGGCGGCCTACATCGAGCAGCACGTCACCAAGCCGGTGGTCGCCTACGTCGCGGGCTTCACCGCCCCCGAGGGCAAGACCATGGGGCACGCCGGCGCCATCGTGTCGGGCTCGGCGGGCACGGCGCAGGCCAAGAAGGAGGCCCTGGAGAAGGTGGGCGTCCGGGTCGGCAAGACCCCGTCGGAGACGGCGCGCCTGATGCGCGAGATCATGCAGTCGCGCTGACCACTCGCACCCGGACGGCCTCGCCCGGCCGCGCTCCCAATCCCAGGGGGCGCCGCCGCGCGGGGCCTTCCCTTTTCCGGGGCTCATCGGCGTGCCGGGCTTCATCCGCGCCGGGATGAGGCCGACCCGTGAGGAGGGGTAAGCCGGGAGTGGGGCGGCGGTAAAGAATCTTGAACGGGATAGTCGCCTACAAACCCGGCGGTGTGCGGCGCGTCAACTCCACGGGCGTCGAGAAAACTTGAGAAAATCGCCAACTGTGACCGCGCTTCTCGATCAGCTCCGGGCCGCCCCCCGCTCCGTACTCGGCAGGCTCCCCGGGGTCTCGGGCGGCGACGACGACGAGGCGCGGCGGCCGCTGCCCGTGTCCGGGATGCTGGCCGCCGCCTGCACGCTGGGCGCGGGCCTGGCCGTGCTCACCACGGTGACGATCGTCGGATGGATGGCCGCCCCCCGAGGCGCCCTGGGGGCGGGCCTGCCCGGCGTCTTCAGGACGGCGGCGCAGCTCTGGCTGGCCGCCCACCACGCCGGGTTCGCGTATCCGGGCGGCCGGGTCGGGCTGCTGCCGCTCGGGTTGATGGTGCTGCCCGCGGTGCTGCTGTACAAGGCGGGCCGGTGGATGGCCCGCGACGCCGACCTGCGGCTCCGGTTGCCTGCCCGGCTGCCGAAGGACAGCCCGCGCGAGGTGGCCAACGCCCGGCGGCGGGCGCAGCTCGTGCTGGTGGTGCAGGCGGGGGTGTCGCTGGCGGCCCCGTACGCGCTGCTCGCGGGGCTGATCGCGCTCGTCGCCAAGAACGACGTCACCCAGCCGTTCCTGGGGGAGGCGCTGCTCAGCCACTTCACGCTGGCGTTCGTGGCCGGAGTGCTGGCCACCGCGCGGACGATCGGGCCGTGGCGGGCGATGCTGCGGCTGCTGCCGGAGCGGGTGCGGGCGCTGACCGTCGGCACGGCCGTCGCCACGGCGATCCTGCTGGCAGCGGGGCTGGCGCTGGTCCTGGTCGCCGTCGTGCTCAACTTCGGGCAGGTGAGCGAGCTGACCGGCATGCTCTCGCCGGGGGTCGTGGGCGGGGCGCTGCTGTTCCTGATGCAGGCGCTGTACCTGCCGAACGTGGTCGTCTGGGCGTCGTCCTACATCGCGGGCCCGGGGTTCGCGCTCGGCGGCGGCACCCTGGTCGCGCCGACGGGCGTGCAGCTCGGCACGGTGCCCATGCTGCCGCTGTTCGGGGCGCTGCCCGACAGCGGCCCCGCGCCTGCCTGGATGATGGCGGTGATCGCGCTGCCGTTCGCGGCGGGCGCGGTCGCGGGCGTGGTCGTCGCCAGGATCTCACCGTCGCCCGCCTACGAGGTCGCGCCGCTGTGGGGGTTCTTCACCGGCATCTCGACGGGGCTGGTGGCCGCGCTGCTGGCGGCGCTGTCGGGCGGCCCGATCGGCGGCGGACGGCTCACCGCCATGGGGCCGTCGCCGTGGGAGGTCGCGCTGTCGGTGGGGCTGGAGGTGGGCGTGGCCGCGGGCATCTCGGCCGGGGTGGCCAACCTGCTGCTGTTGAACAAGAAGGCGCGGGCCCCGCTCGACAAGGCCGCGGCGCCGGTACGGAAGGCGGGCGCCGCGATCGCCAGGGCCGCCAGCAAGGTGGGGCTGGCCGAGGCCGACGCCCGCCCGCTGCCCGGCCACTGGATGGACGCCACCGAGGCCGAGACCCAGCCGATCCCGGTCATCCGCGACGACTGGCAGGACGAGCACGCCTCGGCCGAGGCCGAGACCCTGTTGCAGGCGCGTCCGCGTCCGGCCGAGCAGCCGCGCCCGCCGCGCAAGGACATCGTGGACGAGTCCGACGACAGGGGCGGCAAGGTCATCTACCTCGACCCCTACGCCTGGGACCGCGACTAGGGAGCTTCGCCGGCGAACGGCAATCCCGTCCCAACATTCCTCGAAGAACTGTCGCGGCCCGCTCGTGTCCTCCTTCGCGACTTCGCCTCGCACCCATGCTGGGGAGGCCCGCCAAGTCACCTACAGCGAAGGAGAGTTCATGAGCGCACGCTCAAGACAAGCCGCAGTCGTCGTTTGCGCGGCGTTGCTGGCCGTCTCGGGGATGAGCGCGACCGCCAACGGGCAGACCTCCGCCACCGCGGAGCCGTCGCCCAGCTCGTCGGCGCAGGGGGTGAGGAACACCCTCGGGAAGAGGATCCCCGGTTACTGGACCAAGAGGCGCATGCGCGCGGCCACGCCGGAGCCGATCCCGGCGGTCACGTCCGCGACGCAGCAGACCCAGCCCAGCAACCTCCTGCCGGGCCGTACGGTGGAGGGCACGCTGCCGCAGCGGAAGATCGCGCGTACCGGCGCGAGGTCCGCACCGGCGCTCATCGGCTCGCGCGCCGAGCGCTGGTACGGCCAGGGGAACATGCCCGCCCGCACCATCGGCAAGATCTACTACCGGCGCAACGACGGCACCCCCGGCTACTGCTCGGGCAGCGTGATCAACGCGGGCAACCGGAACACCGTCTGGACCTCCGGCCACTGCGTGCACGCGGGTGGCGGCGGCGCCGCGAACTGGTTCAGCGACTTCATCTTCGTCCCCGACACCGACAACGGCCAGGAGCCCCAGGGCCGGTGGACGTGGCGGTACGCGAACACCACGCTCGGGTGGTACAACGACCACAACTGGAGCTACGACATCGCGGCCATCGCCTTCAACCCGCAGCCGCTGCGGGGCAACCTGCAGGACTGGCTGGGGTCGCAGGGCTACAAGTTCGGCTACGGGCAGCTCTACCCCAACGTCTACGCCTTCGGCTACCCGCAGGACGGCTTCAACCGCACCGACTTCACCGGCAACGACCTGTGGTACTGCACGGGCAGCACCTGGCGGACGAGCGCCTCCGACGACCGCATGAACATGAGCAACGACATGTTCCACGGGTCCAGCGGCGGCCCCTGGCTGGAGGACCTCCAGGTGAGCCGGGGCTGGGGCTACATCGTCGGGGCCAACAGCCACCGTGACGTCGACGCCAACGGGAACCCGACCAGCATCGTCTACCGCTCGCCCAACCACGGCGACGGCGCCATCAACGTCTACAACGACGTGACCGCGCACTAGCGCGGGCCGCACGGGCGAGGGGCCGCACGCTCCTCGCCTTCCCGCCGTCAGCCCGGAGTGGCCTCGTTCATCCGCTGGGGAGTCCAGTAGGACGAGATCTCCTGCGGTGAGCGGGAGTTGCGCACGCCCGTGGCCACCTCGTCGGGGGCGGCGCTCCGCGCGACCGCGACGGCCGCTCCCGCCAGGACGAGGGCAGCGGCGATCACCAACGCGGTGACGGCCCTCCTGCTCATGCCCCCATGCTACGTCCGGCTCGCGCGCCCGCCCAGGGACGGCGCCGCTAGGGCTGCACCGCCCCCAGCAGCTCCAGCACGTCGGCGGGGAGCTTGCGCTGCGCGGCCTCCCTGAACTGGGCGAAGCACTCGCCCTGCGACGAGACCGTGCCCGCGCCCTTCATGCACTCCTGATAGGCGGAGTACTCGTCCATCAGGTAGAGCTGGAGCGCCGTGGCCATCGCGGACAGCGCGAGCGCGACCGCGGAGACGACGATGCCGCCCACGGCCATGCCCGTGGAGCGACCCGCGTCCTTCAGCACGGGCAGCGCGCGAACCCCGGCCATCAGCGCGAACCCCGCCATGACCAGCCCGGCCAGCGGCAGCATGAACGTCATGGCCAGCGCTGCGACGGACAACCAGATCGCTCGGCGGCCCGCGGAATCAGCGGGTTGCTGGCCTGCCGGCGCCTGCACCGGTGTCGACACCTGACCTCCTCTGCCTCGCCGGACCGAGGGAGCAGATACGCTGGCAGCCTCACCCCCGGTTTCACCTTGGGAGTTCGTGTGTCAAAGGCTGGGCGGCTCGTCGTCCTCGTCTCCGGCTCTGGAACCAACCTACAGGCCCTTCTGGACGCTTCGGCCGACCCGGCGTACGGAGCCAGTGTGGTTGCTGTCGGCGCCGACAGGGACGGCATCGAGGGGCTGTCGAGAGCCTCGCGAGCCGATGTGCCAACTTTTGTGGAAAAACTCGGCGACTACGAGTCCCGCAGCCAATGGGATGTCGCGATCGCCGAGCGGATCGCCGCGTACGAGCCTGACCTGGTGGTCTCCGCGGGGTTCATGAAGATTCTCGGCGCTCCGACGCTGAAGAACTTCCCCGTCGTCAACACCCATCCCGCCCTGCTGCCCTCGTTTCCCGGTGCGCACGGGGTGCGCGACGCGCTCACCCACGGGGTCAAGGTCACCGGCTGCACGGTGATGCTGGCCGACGCGGGGGTCGACACCGGGCCGATCATCGCGCAGGAGGCGGTCGCCGTCCTGCCCGACGACGACGAGCACACCCTGCACGAGCGCATCAAGACCGTCGAGCGTCGCCTGCTCGTCGAGATAGTCGGCCGGATGGTCCGAGAGGGCTGGACGGTCAGCGGACGAACTGTCCGCATCGGTAACTGAATCAGGAGGATCACGTGACCCGCATCGCCATCCGGCGCGCGCTGATCGCGGTGTACGACAAGACCGGGCTCGAGGAGCTGGCCAGGGCCCTCGACAGTGCGGGCGTGGAGATCGTCTCGACCGGTGGCACGGCCGCCGCGATCGCGTCCCACGGGATCCCCGTGACGAAGGTCGAACAGCTCACCGGGTTCCCGGAGTGCCTCGACGGGCGGGTCAAGACGCTGCACCCGCGCGTCCACGCCGGGCTGCTCGCCGACCTCACCAAGCCGCACCACGTGGCCCAGCTGGACGAGCTGGAGATCGACCCGTTCCAGCTCGTGGTGGTCAACCTCTACCCGTTCCAGGAGACGGTGGCGTCCGGCGCGACCGACGCCGAGTGCGTCGAGCAGATCGACATCGGCGGGCCCGCGATGATCCGCGGCGCCGCCAAGAACCACGCGACCTGCGCGGTCGTGGTCGATCCGCGCTTCTACGGCGACGTGCTCTCCGCGCTCGGCGAGGGCGGGTTCGCGCTGGCCGAGCGCAAGCGGCTGGCCGGCATCGCCTACGCCCACACCGCCGCCTACGACGTCGCGGTGGCGTCCTGGTTCTCCAGCACCTACGCCAAGGACGACACCGGCTGGCCCGCGTTCCTCGGAGCGGCGCGCACCCGCAAGGCGGTGCTGCGCTACGGCGAGAACCCGCACCAGGCGGCGGCCCTCTACACCAACGGGCAGGGCGGGCTCGCCGAGGCCGAGCAGCTGCACGGCAAGGACATGTCGTACAACAACTACCTCGACTCCGACGCGGCCTGGCGGGCCGCCTGGGACTTCACCGACCCGTGCGTGGCGATCATCAAGCACCAGAACCCGTGTGGCATCGCGGTCGGCGCCGATCTGGCCGAGGCGCACCGTAAGGCGCACGCGTCCGACCCGGTGTCGGCGTACGGCGGCGTGATCGCGGTCAACGGCGAGGTCACCGGTGAGCTGGCCAGGCAGATCGCCGGCGTGTTCACCGAGGTCGTGGTGGCACCCTCCTACAGCGACGAGGCGCTGGGGGTGCTCACCGGCAAGAAGAACCTGCGGCTGCTGCGCTGCCCGACGCCGCCGGCGGAGGCGGCCGAGTTCCGCAGGATCGACGGCGGGCTGCTGCTGCAGACGGTCGACCGGATCGACGCGGTGGGCGACTCGCCCGACCGCTGGCAGCTCAAGGCCGGCGAGCCCGCCTCGCCCGAGATGCTCGCCGACCTCGTCTTCGCCTGGCGGGCGTGCCGGTCGGTGAAGTCCAACGCGATCCTGCTGGCGTCCGACAGGGCGACCGTGGGCGTCGGCATGGGGCAGGTCAACCGGGTCGACTCGTGCCGGCTCGCGGTCGCGCGGGCGGGGGAGCGGGCGGCGGGCTCGGTGGCGGCGTCCGACGCGTTCTTCCCGTTCCCCGACGGGCCGGAGGTGCTGATCGAGGCCGGCGTGAAGGCCATCGTGGAGCCGGGCGGGTCCGTCCGCGACCAGGAGGTCATCGACGCAGTGGAGAAGGCGGGCGTCACGCTCTACTTCACCGGCGCGCGGCACTTCTTCCACTAGGGACGCCCACAGGGGCGGCACGCGTCGTGTCGCCCTTGTACGGAAACGCGACGAGCATCCCCGGAGTCCGGTTAGCCTGTGTGCCCTGCCGTCCGCTTCCCCCGGAGTCCTCGCCATGGCACTGCTCGATCCCGCCCTGCACGCCTTCGTGACCCTGAACGGCATCGCCACGAGCCCCTTCATGCTCGTGGTGCTCGCGTTCATCGGCGCCTATCTCGGCGCGCGGGCGGTCGAGTTCATCCCGTTCACCCGCCGCATCCTGGAGCGGCGCGCTCAGGCCGCGGCTGAGCGGGAGTAGTCCCAGGCCAGCTTGGCCGCCCCGGCGAGCCCGGCCCGCACCCCGAGCGTGGTCGGCTTCACCTGGACGGCCCTGACGAACGGCAGCCCGCCGATGTCGTCCAGCGCCCGCGCCAGCGGGTCGAACAGGACGGGCCCGGCCGCCGAGACGCCGCCGCCGATGACGACCGTCGACACCTCCGTCGCCGCCGCCGTGGACGCGATCATCGCGGCGAGCGCCCTCGCGCCCCGCTCGAACGCCGCCACCGCGACCTCCTGGCCCGCCGCGGCGTCACGGGCGAGGGCCCTGGCGTCCGCGGGCTCCCCGTCGGGGGCCTGCCAGCCGTTGGCGAGGGCCCAGCGGGCCAGGTTCGGGCCGCTGGAGTAGCGCTCGACGCAGCCGCGCCCGCCGCACTCGCAGCGCTCCCCGTACGGGTCCACGGTCATGTGACCGACATGCCCGGCATTTCCGCTGCGGCCGAGCAGCGGGACGCCGTCGATCACCAGCCCGCCGCCGATCCCGGTGGACACCACGATGCCCAGCAGCGCCGCGCTGCCCCGGCCCGAGCCGAGCCAGTGCTCCCCGAGGGCCATGCACTGCGCGTCGCCCGCGAGCACCACCGGCAGGCCGGTCAGCTTCCGCACCTCCTCGCGCAGCGGGAAGCCGCGCCAGCTCGGCATGTTCACCGGGCTCACGGTGCCCGCCTCCAGGTCCAGCGGCCCGGCGCAACCGATGCCCACCGCGCCGGGCGCGGGGCCGTCGCCGGTCACCTCCTCGACGAGGGCGGCCAGCGCGGACATCACGTCCGCCCGCGGGGTCGGCCGGGTGGCGGAACGCACGACGGAGCCGGCCTCGTCCACCAGTGCGGCGGCGAGCTTGGTTCCTCCGATGTCAATGGCGAGTACGCAGGTCATCTCAGTGCTCGTGGGGGTTGTCGGGCCGGCGGGGGCCGCCAGATTCGAGTGGCAACGAGACCTCCGTGAACGCGCGAGCCGGGCGAGCGTCACACTATTGCCTTCCAAGATCAATGACAACGATGTCAATGGGACCGCGCGTGCTCGGACCGAGGGAGGGCATGCAAGGATTGCGAGACATGAGCGCAGTGAAACTCGACGGCAAGGCGACCGCCGCAAAGATCAAGGCAGACCTCGCGACCAGGGTGGCCGCGCTCAAGGCCCGAGGTGTCACGCCCGGCCTGGGCACCGTGCTGGTCGGCGACGACCCCGGCAGCCAGATCTACGTCGCGGGCAAGCACCGCGACTGCGCCGAGGTCGGCATCGCCTCCATCCGCGTCGACCTCCCCGCGACCGCCACCCAGCAGGAGGTCGAGGCGGCCATCGACGAGCTCAACGCCTCGCCGGAGTGCACCGGCTACATCGTCCAGCTCCCGCTGCCCAAGCACCTCGACACGATGGCCCTGCTGGAGCGGATGGACCCGGCCAAGGACGCCGACGGCCTGCACCCGGTCAACCTGGGCCGCCTCGTCCACATGGTCGAGGCGCCGCTGCCCTGCACGCCGCACGGGATCGTGCTGCTCCTGCAGGAGTACGGCGTGCCGATCAAGGGCGCCGACGTCGTCGTCGTCGGGCGGGGCATCACCGTGGGCCGCTCGCTCGGCCTCCTGCTGACCCGGCGCAGCGAGAACGCCACCGTGACCCTCTGCCACACCGGCACCCAGAACCTCGCCGAGCACGTCCGCCTGGCCGACATCGTGGTGGCGGCGGCGGGCGTGCCCGGGCTGATCACCCGCGACATGGTCAAGCCGGGCGCGGCCGTGCTCGACGTGGGCGTCTCCAGGGTCGACGGCAAGATCGCCGGCGACGTGGCCCCCGACGTGGCGGAGGTCGCTGGCTTCCTCACCCCCAACCCCGGCGGCGTCGGCCCGATGACCCGGGCCCTCCTGCTGTCGAACGTGGTCGAGGCCGCGGAACGCCTCTGACACGACCGCCGCACCGGCTGCGCGGCTAGCGGAGCCGGTAGCGGTCCGTGGCGTCCCTGGTGGCGCGGATGGCGGCGTCGGCCCGGTCGTAGGTGCGCTGCGCCAGGCCGACGAAGATGCAGTCGACGATCAGGAGCTGACTGATCCGGCTGGCCAACGCCCCCGGACGGAACGCGGTCTCGCGGCCCGCCGACACGAGCGTGTGGTCGGCCAGCTCCGCCAGCGACGAGCGCGGGTTGTTGGTGATCGCCACCACCAGCGCCCCCGCCTCCGCGGCCGTCCGTGACGGCACCAGGACGTCCGGTGTCTCGCCGCTGCAGCTGATCGCCACCACCACGTCGCCGCTCCTGAGCAGGGCCGCGCTGGTCAGCGCCAGATGGGCGTCGCTGAACGGGTGGCTGGACAGGCCGATCCGCAGCAGCTTCTGCGACATGTCCGCGGCCACCAGGCCGGAGGCGGCGACGCCGTACACGTCCACCCTGCGGGCGTCCGCGATGGCCGAGACGACCTCGCCGAGCCGGTCGGGGTCGAACTGCGCGGCCGTGTCGGCCAGCGCCTCCGACTCGGCCCGCGCCACCTTGGCGATCACGTCCGTGAGCGGGTCGTCCGGGCCGAGGTCGCCGGGCACCAGCCGCTCGGGCTCCTTGGCCACGGCGGCGGCCAGGGCGAAGCGCATCTGCGAGTACCCGGCGAAGCCGAGCGCGCGGGCGGTGCGCACGATCGTCGCCTCGCTCGTCCCCGACACCGCGCTGAACTCGGTGATGGTGCTCCGCACGACCAGGCCGGGGTCGTCCAGGATGATGCGGGCGATGGCCTGCGCCGCGGGGGTGAGGGACGGCAGCACCGCCCGCACCGCCGCGACGGGGCTGGCGAGCTCACTCATCCTGGCCCCCGCTTCCAGCGCCCGGTCATCTTGTGAGCCATTCGGCCGCCGCCTGTGCTGAGACGCGGGAGATGCCGTGGGTGGCGACGTAGGCGCCTCCGGCGGGCGCGTCGGGGATGCCGGTGTCGACCACGATCACGTCCGGACGCGCCCGCACGGCCTGCGCCACCCTGTCGCGCACCCACGGGTGGCGGGCGGCGTCGTGCACCACCAGCACCACGGGACGCTCGTCGAACGGCGGCAGCTCACCTTCGGTCTCCAACTGCAGCCTGGCGGTGCCGGGAAGCAGCGCGGTGAGCGCCGCCGTGATGCCCGTCGGCGTGGACGGGTCCACCGCCTTGCTGAAGCGCGTGTTGACCTCGATGACCAGCGGCGGAGTGCTCAGCCTGGCGGACCCGGCCGTGGTCAGCGCGGCCCTGGCGGCCTCCAGGCCGACACCCTCGTCCACGTCGGCGCGGGCCCTGTCGCGCAGCGCGGCCTGCCGTCCGTACCAGTCGGACAGCGCGGCGACCCGCGAGGCCGCCTCGGCCAGCCGCTCCTCGGGCAGGACGCCCGAGCGCACCGCCGCCACGACGGCGTCGCGGATCTCGTGCAGGCTCTGTTCGGTGGACAGGCCCACGCAGATGGCGTCGACGCCCGCGTTGAGCGCCCGCACGGTGACCTCGCCGGGGCTGAACATGGACGCGACCGCCTGCATCTCGATGGCGTCGGTGACCAGCATCCCCTCGAAGCCGAGCTCGTCCCTGAGCAGCTCGGTCATCATGGCGCGGCTCAGCGTCGCGGGCATCGACGGGTCGAGCGCGGGGATGAGCAGGTGCCCCGACATGATCGACTGGACGCCGGCCTCGATCGCGGCCCGGAACGGCGGCAGGTCGCGCTCGAAGAGCTCCTCGCGGGAGGCGTGCACGGTCGGCAGCGCCAGGTGCGAGTCGGTGACCGTGTCGCCGTGGCCGGGGAAGTGCTTGGCGCAGGCGGCGACCCCGGCGCCCTGCACCCCCTTGACGTAGGCGACCGTGTGCCGGGAGACGAGGTCGGCCGTGGGGCCGAAGGAGCGGACTCCGATCACGGGGTTGGCCGGGTTGGAGTTGACGTCGGCCGACGGCGCGTAGTCCAGCGTGATGTCGGACTCGGCGAGCATCCGGCCGATCTGGCGGCCGACCCGCTCGGTCAGCTTCACGTCGTCCACCACGCCCAGCGCCCGGTTGCCGGGGAAGGAACTGCCGGAGTGGACTTCGAGCCGGGTGACCGCGCCGCCCTCCTCGTCGATCGCCACGACGGCACCCGGATTCTCGGCCCTGAACTGGCGTACGAGCTGCTCGTCCGGGTTGTTGCGGGCGAACAGCACGAGGCCGCCGAGGCCCTCGCCGAGTGCCCGGCGCATCCAGTCAGGGGCCGATGCCTCTTCATAGCCCGGCTGGAGCACTGCCATCGCGAGTTGGTACAGGTCAGCGGTCATGCGGCATTTTCCTTCACGGTTGTTGATCTGAAGGTAATTTTCTGTCATCGTCGCCCTCGACACAACCACATCCGAGAGGCCACCCCCCATGCCCAGCAGAAGGACCCTCCTGAAGGGACTCGCCCTCGCAGCCGCCGCCTCGGCCGTACCGCTCCCCGCCTTAGCCGACGCCTCAGCCGACGCCTTCGCCGGCGCCTCAGTCGACGCCTACGTCCCGCCGCTGCGGCAGATGCGCGGCATGTGGATCGCGTCCGTCGCCAACATCAACTGGCCGTCCAAGCAGGGCCTGACGGTGGAGCAGCAGAAGGCCGAGTACCTCGCCTGGCTCGACCTGGCCGTGCAGCGCAAGCTGAACTCCGTCTTCGTGCAGATCAGGCCGACCGCCGACGCGTTCTGGCCGTCGACCTTCGAGCCCTGGTCGCACTGGCTGACCGGCACCCAGGGGCAGGACCCCGGCTACGACCCGCTCGGCTTCGCCGTGGAGGAGACCCACAAGCGCGGCCTCTCCTTCCACGCCTGGTTCAACCCGTACCGCGTGTCGATGCAGACCGACCCGTCCAAGCTGCACCCCGACCACCCGGGACGCAAGCACCCCGACTGGATCCTGCCGTTCGGTGGCAAGCTCTACTACAACCCGGGCATGCCCGAGGTGCGCAAGTTCTGTCAGGACGCGATCATGGACGCGGTCACCCGCTACGACATCGACGGTCTGCACTTCGACGACTATTTCTACCCGACGAGCACCACTGCCTTCGACGACAGCGCCGCGTTCGCCAAGTACGGCGCCGGCTTCCCCGACCTGGCCAGTTGGCGGCGCCACAACGTCGATCTGATGGTCTCGGAGATGCAGCAGCGCGTCCGCGAGGCCAAGCCGGAGGTCGCCTGGGGCATCAGCCCGTCCGGCATCTGGCGGAACAAGGGCACCGACCCGCTCGGCTCCGACACCAAGGGCGGCCAGTCCTACGACGACCTGCACGCCGACACCCGGGGCTGGGTGCAGAAGGGCTGGCTCGACTACATCGCGCCGCAGCTCTACTGGTACATCGGCCAGCCGCCCGCCGACTACTCCAAGCTGGTCCCGTGGTGGTCCGGCGTGGCCGACGGCACCGGCACCCTGCTCTGGATCGGCCAGGCCGCCTACAAGGCGGGCGACCCCGCCCAGACCGCACCGGAGTGGAAGGACCCGGCCGAGCTGTCCAAGCACCTCACGCTCAACCGCGACCACCCGCAGATCTCGGGCGACATCTGGTACAACGCCAACGACCTGCGCGCCGACCGGATCGGCTCCATCAGCACCGCCGTCAACGACCACTACACCCGGCCCGCGCTCGCCCCGGTGCTGCCCAGGCTCGCGGGCGGCCAGGCGCCGCACCGCCCCGTGCTGGCCTACGCCCTGCGGCGCTCGGGCGGGGTCGAGGTGCGCGCGGTCGCCACCGGCCGGGACGAGCCGTTCCAGTTCGCCATCTTCCGGTTCCCCGGCGATGCGCCCGCCGACGGCTTCGCCGACGCCCGCAACCTGGTGGCGATCGTCCCGGGCGACCGGCAGGTCCGCTGGACCGACCCCGACGGGAAGCAGGGTGACCACTACTACGTGGTCGCCGTGGACCGGGCCAACCGGACCAGCGACCCCAGCCACGGCTTCCGGGTCGTCTAGGTCGACGAGCCCGATGCGGGTTCCGGCCTGCCCCGGAGCCCGCACCGGACCGTCGCGGCCGAGATCCGCAGGCACCGGCTCGTGGGCATGCTGCGCACGCGCTCGTCGGCATGCCGCACCCGCGCATGCCCCTGGGCACGGTGACGCCAGGCTCCGGTCCTTTCACGCTGCCGGAACCCCTCGCCGAAGCCCCGGTCGCGATCCGGTTCCTAGGAAGCCCGGCGCCCGGCCGCCGACGGCTGCTCGGCCGAGGACCCCGTCCGCTGTGGTGGCACCACGGGGGTGGGGCGTACCAGGCCCAGCGCGACGACCTCGTTGGCCAGCCGCGTGCGCCGGTTGGTGCCCTCGGGGATCCTGAACTTCTGGTACAGCCGCAGTAGGTGCTGCTTGACCGCGGCCTCGGTCACGACCAGATCGTCGGCGATCTCGCGCGCGGTCGCCGGGGCGACGAACGCCTCGTCCGACAGCGCCGGCCTGCAGAGCGAGGTGAGTACGTCGACCTCGCGCCTGGTCAGCTCGGGCGCCGCGGCCCTGCGCAGCTCCACCTCGGGGGTGAAGTCCTCGCGGGGGATGCCGCCGATGCGCCCGCGGGCCGCGCCGAAGGAGACGACGTCGCCGTCGTCGAGCACCCTCCGGGCGATCGGCCTGCCGTTCACCCGCGTGCCGTTGCGGGACAAGCCCAGGTCAACGACGTACAGGTAGGGTCCTCGCCTGACGAACTCGGCATGGAGTCGAGACACGCTCGGGTCGGTGAGCCGGATGTCGACACCGCGGCCCCTTCCCACCGTCGTGATCTCGGGGCGCAACGGGACCACCTCGCCGGTGTCCTCGATGCGTATGAACGGCCCCTCCACTGGCGGTTCCTCCCCTTGTGAGGCAGCGTATGAACGGCACGCCTCCTCCTGGGCACGGCAGTTCCTCCCCAGGTAGCCCGCCGTAACTATTACTACAGCTGCGGCTTACCCAAACGAGGGGATGCGGAATCGCCTTTGCCATAAGGAGAATCCGTCATGAAATTGGTCTGGACCTTTGCGGACGGTTTTGCCTGCTCACGGGTAGACTTCGGACGAAGATAAGCGGAGGAAACACTCATGGCGGACAAGCCCACGAAAGGCCTGGCCGATGTCGTCGCCGCGTCCACAGCGCTCAGCGACATTGACGGGAAGGCCGGTCGTCTCTTCTATCGGGGATACGACATCCACGATCTTGCCGGCCGCGCGACGTTCGAAGAGACCGCTCACCTGCTCCAGCGAGGCAGGCTCCCCAACCGCGAGGACCTCAGGACGTACGAGGAGGAGCTCGCCCGCGGCCGGGAACTCGGCGCCCTCGTCTCCACCAACGTCGAGGAGATCGCCGAGAAGCAGAAACCCATGGAGGCGCTGCGCTCGCTGGTCTCCCTGTCGGGTGCGGACGACCCGGACAAGGACTCCATCGCCCCCGAGGCCAACCTGCGCAAGGCGGCCCGGCTCACCGCACAGCAGCCCCTGCTCGTGGCCCGCTACCACGCCGCCCGCACCGGCGGCAGCGTTCCCACCCCCGATCCCTCGCTGAGCATCGCGGCGAACTTCCTCCACGAGGTCACCGGCCACATGCCGGAGCAGCGCGAGGTCGAGATCTTCGACACCTGCCTGGTGCTGCACGCCGACCACACCATGAACGCCTCCACCTTCGCCGCCCGCGTGTGCGCCGCGACCCTGTCGGACATGCACTCCGCCATCGTGGCCGCCATCGGCACGCTCAAGGGCCCGCTGCACGGCGGGGCCAACGAGCAGGTCATGAAGACGTTGGAGTCGCTCTCCCCCTCGGGCGTGGGGCAGGCCGTCCGCGACAAGCTCGCGGCGGGCGAGAAGATCATGGGCTTCGGTCACCGTGTCTACAAGACCGAGGACCCCCGGGCGACGCACCTGCGCAGGATGTCCGCGGAGCTGGCCGAGGCGTCCGGCGACGACACGTATTACCGGATGTCCAAGGAGATGGAGGAGGTCGTCTTCGAGACGAAGGGCCTCTATCCGAACGTCGACTTCTACGCCGCGACGGTCTACCACTACCTCGGAATCCCGACCGATCTGTTCACGCCGGTCTTCTCAATCAGCCGCATGTCGGGATGGACCGCACACGTAATCGAGCAACACGCTGACAACCGGCTGATCCGCCCCGACAGTGAGTACATCGGTGAGCGTGACCAGAAGTGGAAGCCGATCGACGAACGTTGAGCCAGGACACCGAACGCGAGAGCTGGGGGCCGTACCCGATCATTCTGGCGGGTGCGGTCATCGGCGTGGGCGTGACCTACTTCATAGACCCGCGGTGGGGCGGGTTCGCGCTGGGCGCCGTCGTCATGGTGGCAGCCGCGCTCCGCTTCGCCGGGTACGCGGGCCAGCTCGCCGTCCGCAGCAGGAAGACGGACGTCCTCACGCTGGGCCTGTTCGGCTTCGTCCTGGTCCTGACCTCGCTCATTCTGGGCAACGACGAGCTCAAGGGGATCATCCTGTCCCTTTTCGCCCGGTGAACGGTCGGTCCGATAGCCTCAACGCATCGACTCATTGAAGGGGAACCATTCGCATGCCCAAGATCAAGGTGGAGGGGCCTGTCGTCGAGCTTGACGGCGACGAGATGACCCGGATCATCTGGCAGTTCATCAAGGACCAGTTGATCCTTCCCTACCTCGACGTCGACCTGAAGTACTACGACCTCGGCATCGAGCACCGCGACGCCACGGACGACCAGGTGACGATCGACGCCGCCAACGCCATCAAGAAGTACGGCGTGGGCGTCAAGTGCGCCACCATCACCCCGGACGAGGCGCGTGTTGAGGAGTTCGGCCTCAAGAAGATGTGGAAGTCCCCCAACGGGACCATCCGCAACATCCTCGGCGGCGTGATCTTCCGCGAGCCGATCATCATGTCCAACGTGCCGCGGCTGGTACCCGGCTGGACCAAGCCGATCGTCGTCGGCCGTCACGCCTTCGGCGACCAGTACCGCGCCACCGACCTGAAGATCCCCGGCGAGGGCACGCTCACCCTGACCTACACGCCGAAGGACGGCTCCGACCCGATCGAGCTGGACGTCTACGACTTCCCCGGCGCCGGTGTCGCCCTGGCGATGTACAACCTCGACGAGTCGATCCGCGACTTCGCCCGCGCCTCGATGCGTTACGGCCTCGCCCGCAACTACCCTGTCTACCTCTCCACGAAGAACACCATCCTGAAGGCCTACGACGGCCGCTTCAAGGACATCTTCGCCGAGGTCTACGAGAGCGAGTTCAAGGCCGACTTCGAGAAGGCGGGTCTCACCTACGAGCACCGTCTCATCGACGACATGGTCGCCGCCGCGCTCAAGTGGGAGGGCGGCTACGTCTGGGCCGCCAAGAACTACGACGGCGACGTCCAGTCCGACACCGTCGCGCAGGGCTTCGGCTCGCTCGGCCTGATGACCTCCGTCCTGATGACGCCCGACGGCCGCACCGTCGAGGCGGAGGCCGCGCACGGCACCGTCACCCGGCACTACCGCGAGCACCAGAAGGGCAACCCCACCTCCACCAACCCGATCGCCTCGATCTTCGCGTGGACCCGTGGGCTCGCCCACCGCGGCAAGCTCGACGAGACCCCCGCGGTGACCGAGTTCGCCAACACCCTGGAGCGGGTCTGCATCGAGACCGTCGAAGGCGGTCAGATGACCAAGGACCTGGCGCTCCTGGTCGGCGGCGACGCCAAGTGGCTCACCACCCAGGACTTCCTGGCGGCGCTCGACGAGAACCTCAAGAAGAAGATGTCCGTCTAGTTGAACACGGCCTCTACCTGCGGTTACGCCGCAAGGTAGGGGCCGTTTCGCATGCCTGGGCCCGTCTGTGGGCCGTCACGGCTGAGGATCGGGAGCGAACGCGGCGGCGAGGACGTTCCGCGTCGGCTCCTGCCGCCGCTTGCGCTCCGGGATGACCTCCACTTCCGCGAGCGCGGTCTTCCCGTGGACGTCGCCGAAGCCCAGGCGAACACTTTGGGTAATGCTATAGTCACGCTTGGCTATGGAAATCATCAGCGGATTGCCGCGTCACGTGGCTTGCGTGATGGACGGGAACGGGCGGTGGGCCGCGCAGCGATCGCTGCCGCGCACCGCAGGCCACGCGGCGGCAGAGGCCGCCGTCATCGACGTCATCGAGGCGGCGCGCTCGGCCGGCATCAAGTGGCTGAGCCTGTACGCCTTCTCCACCGAGAACTGGCGGAGGCCGGCGGGCGAGGTCGACATCCTGATGAGGCTCGTGCGCCGGGCCATCCGCAAGCATGCACCGGCGTTGCACGCGCGAGGCGTCCGGTGCAGGTTCCTCGGCATGTCCGATCCGCGGATCCCGCAACCGCTGGCCCAGGACATCGCCGATCTGACGACGCTCACCAGCGACAACAGGCGAATGACGCTGACGATCGCCTTCGATCACGGGGGGCGCCGCGACATCGTGGAAGCCACCCGTTCGCTGATCCGCGCGGCCGTACCCGTCGAGCAGGTCACCGAGGCCACCTTCGCCCGGCATCTCCCATGCCCCGACACGCCGGATGTGGACTTGGTCATCCGTACCTCCGGAGAGCAACGGATCTCCAACTTCATGCTCTGGCAAGTGGCCTACGCCGAATGGGTCTTCCCGCAGGTGCTATGGCCCGACTTTCGCGCGACCCACCTCTGGGAATGCCTTGACGCCTACCGGCGGCGCCAGCGCCGCTTCGGCGACGTCCGCCAGCCGACCACCACGACGGGGGAGAGACTTCGATGAGCCAGACCACCGCAGCGGAGACCGTCGACGTCTTCGGGCCGGACTCGATGCTGCGCCGCCTCGTCAACGAGGCACGGTGGGGCCTCGCGGTGACCCGCGCCACGGTCCTGGAAGCCGCGCACCCGCAGATCGGCACGGCATTGATCGGAAACTCGACGTTCGTGACGCATCCGTGGCGGCGTCTGCGCAACACCCTGGTGAGCACGCAGCGGATCCTCGACCCGGACCAGCGCGTTCGCACCCGGGAGGCAGCTCGCCTCAACCGCCTGCACGCCCGCATCTCGGGCACCGACCCACAAGGCCGCCGCTACGACGCGATGGACGCCGAAGCCCGCGCCTGGGTGGTGGCGACCCTGTTCGAGTCGGCGGTGACGATGTATCGGCTGAGCGGAGAGTCGCTCGACGGGCCCGCGATGGAACAGCTGTACGCCGAGTTCCGGGCTCTCCTGGCCCTGATCGAGGGCGACAGTGACCGGCTCCCCGCGACGTTGCAGGAGTTCTGGCCCTACTTCGACGACATGATCGAACATCGCCTGGAGAGCACCGAGGCGGTGCGCGTCATCCTCTACCGACTCTTCGCCAACGTGCCCGCGCCGCCCCTGCTGCGCAGCCATCCCGCGGTGTGGGCCGCGGGCCGGGCCGTGGCAGGCCCTGTGGCCGCCGCGATCACCATCGCGTCGCTGCCGGAGTCCTTCTGCCGACGTGTCGCCCTGCCTGACCTCCCGGGGGCGCGGGCGCTCATGCACGGGGCCTACCTGACCATCGCAGTCGCCACCCGCCTGCTTCCGGACGGCTGGGTGCAGGTCGGCTCGATCATGAGCCTGCTGGATCCCGACCACGCCGGTGGCTCTGGGCCGTGGGAGAGCGTACGCCGCAAGGCGGATCAGGCCGCGGCCATGCTCAGACTCATCACCCCGGCTCCTGACGAGACCAACCAGGCCACCCGCTCGGCCGACCGCTTCTTCGCCGAGATCCTGGACCAGACCGGCGACGGCTACCTCGCCTGGCCCGACCTGGCCGCCATGGCCAGAGAGATCGCCGCCCGGCTCGACCTGGATGAACAGGACGAGGAGCGGCTTTTCAACGCCTTCGCCGTCTGGTGGCGGGAGTTGCAGACCAACCTCGACGCCGACGGCGACGGACGCGTCACGCGCCAGGAATACGCCGCCTCAGCCGCCTGTCTGCCCAGCTCCGGGCTGGTCAAGATCGCCGACGTGCTGTTCGATGTCACCGACGTCGACGACGACCAGACGATCGACGCCCAGGAGTACCAGACGTTGTTCCGCACGGCCTTCCAGCGCGATCTGACCGACAAGGGCGACAGCTACTCGCGCAGCGCTTTCCTCAGGCAGTTCCTGTCCTTCATGACCGGGCAGCAGCACTCGATCGCCTACAACTCTCTCCTGTCCCAGTGAGAGGTGCGGTCACGCGCCGCCCCTGACATTCCCGCCGGAGCTGTCACCTCGGGCAGCCCTTTTCGCTGTTCAAGACCATGTCTTGGGTTTCGGCGGGCGTGGCGCGGTTGATCAACTGGGTAGGAGCCTCCCGTAGGAGTCGTACGTCTCGGGGGGTTCGGATGCGACTGCGTTTCATGGGTGGGGCGGGTGTGCTCGCGGTCGCTGCGATCGCGAGCGGGTGCGGCTCGGGGCACTCCGCCGCCCCGGTGGCCACCGCCAAGGCCAACACGGCGGCCCAGCTCAAGCAGGCCAAGGCGGCCAAGGCCGCCGCCGCCGCCAAGGTCAAGGCCAACGAGCTGGGGCAGATCCCGGTGCTCATGTTCCACCGGGTCATCAAGAACCCGGCGACGACCGACGACCGCACGCCCGAGCAGTTCCGCGCCGACCTCGAACGGCTGGTGCGCGACGACTACGTCCCGATCACCGCCGCCGAGTTCGTCACCGGCAAGATCGACATCCCGGCCGGGAAGCACCCGGTGGTCCTCACCTTCGACGACTCCTCGCCGTCGCAGCTCGCGCTGGACGAGATGGGCACGGTCAAGCCCGACACGGCCGTGGCGATCCTGCGTGAGGTCGCGGCCAAGCATCCGGGCTTCCGTCCGGTGGCGACGTTCTACGTGACGCGCGACATGTTCGGCAAGACCGTCCGCGAGGAGCAGGCGCAGGCGCTGGGCTGGCTCAAGGACAACGGCTTCGACATCGGCAACCACACGCGCGACCACGTCAACCTCCGCGGACGCCCGGAGAAGGACGTCGAGGAGCAGATTGGAGCGATCCAGAAGCAGATCACCTCGCTCGTCAACGTCAAGCCGATCACCCTGGCTCTTCCGTACGGCAACCAGCCGACCAACAAGGAATGGGCCATGCACGGCAAGTTCGGCGACGTGACGTACCGCAACAGCGGCGTCTTCCTGGCCGGCTACACCCCGGCGCCGTCGCCGTTCAGCAAGTCCTTCGACCCGATGGGCATCCCGCGCATCCGCGCCATGGACAAGAAGGGCGACTGCGTCCAGTTCTGCTCCATCGCCTGGCTCGACTGGCTCAACCACAACCCGGACATGCGCTACACGTCCGACGGTGACGTGCGGACGGTCGCCTACCCCAAGTTCAAGACCCCGTTCCTGCGCACCTCCTTCACCACCTGGTCCCTGCCGTACTAGCGGACCGCGAACGTGATGCCTGCCTGCTGGAGGCGGTCGATGAGGGGGCGGCCCATCGCGGTCGCCGTGGTGAGCTGGCCCGACAGCCTGGGGACGTCGTCGAAGGCCAGGCAGAGGGCAGAGTGGGCGAGCATCTTGGCGGTCTCGTCGTAGCCGGGGTCGCCGCCTGACACCTCGGTGACCACCCGCCGGCCGCCTCCCTCGCCGAGGAAGGTGACCTTGAACCAGGACTTCGCGCGCTGCTCGGGGGTGGGGCCCTCGCCAGGCCTGACTCGGTTCTGGATCCACTCGCGCGCCTGGGGGATCTGCGCGACGGTCACCAGGGCCGCGGCTCCCGCCGCCGTGAACAGGGCCGTCGGCAGGCGCCTGACCGCGTAGTACTGGCGGTAGGTGAAGTCCGGGCCGTAGCGGTCGAGCAGGCGGGCGGAGCGGCCGACGATCTGCGGGTCCAGGCTGGGCATCGGCAGCGCCCAGCCGCCCACGTAACGCAGGCCGCCGGGGAGCGCGCTGATCCTGCGCCCGCGCGGGCGGGGCTCGGCCGAACGGCGCTGTGTGCCCTGCTCCAGCATCTGGCGCGGACGGGAGAAGATCGACATGGCCGAGGCCAGGGTGCCGCCCGAGGGGCGCATACCGGCCCGCAGGAACCCGCTCACCCGAAGGGGCACCCCTTCGGGCAGCTGGTCGATCGTGAACAGCACGCCGAGGTCGTAGGGGATCGAGTCGAAGCCGCACGCGTGTACGATCCTGGCACCGCTCCGCTCGGCCATCGCGTGGTAGCGGACGTACACGCGGTCGACGAACTCGGCCTCGCCCGTGAGGTCGAGGTAGTCGGTGCCAGCCGCGGCGCACGCGGCCACCAGCGGCTCGCCGTGCCGTACGTACGGGCCGACGGTCGTGGCCACCACCCGCGCCTGTTGGGCGATCGCCGCCAGCGAGGCGGGGTCGCCGGCGTCGGCGACCAGGATCGGCACGCCGAGGCCGAGCGCCTCCAGCTTGGCGCGGTCGCGTCCGGCCACCGCCCAGCGCACGTGCGGCCCCGCGACCTCGGCGAGGTAGGCGGCGGTCAGCGCCCCGGTGAAACCGCTCGCGCCGAACAGGACGATGTCGTAAGCGCGCTCCATGATCGTCAAGGCTCCCTTCGCCGGCGGGCGGGCGCAATGTGTTTCCGCTCACTTCCCTGACGACGGCGATCTGCACGGGAGCAAACCGTGACGTCACGAACGGTTAACACATCCCTGAGAAGTTGCTGAACGTCGTAAAGTTTGCTGGACGGGCTTTGTGTACACGTGGGGAAGACGAATGCCGCAGATCTCGCCGCTGGTTGCCGGCGATCCGGGCCAGCTGGGGTCCTTCCAGCTCTCCGGACGCATCGGAGAGGGCGGTCAGGGCATCGTCTACCTGGGCGTCAGCGACAAGGGGGAGCGGGCGGCGATCAAGCTGCTGCACGTGAAGTTCAGCGGCGACACCATCGCCAGGTCGCGGTTCGCCCGCGAGTTGAAGGCGGCCCAGCGGGTCGCCTCGTTCTGCACCGCCCGCGTGATGGAGGCCGATCTCGACGGCGACACCCCCTACATCGCCAGCGAGTACATCGACGGGCCCGCGCTGAGAGACATCGTCGACACCGACGGGCCGCTGCGGGGAACGGTCCTGGACCGGCTGGCCATCGGCACCGCCACCGCGCTGACCGCGATCCACCACGCCTCGATCGTGCACCGCGACTTCAAGCCCGACAACGTGCTGATCGCCGCCGACGGGCCGCGCGTGGTGGACTTCGGCATCGCCAGGATCATCGACTCCACCGGCACGATCACCAGCCGAGCCATCGGCACGCCCGCCTACATGGCTCCCGAGCAGATCGCGGGCGACGAGATCGGCCCCTACACCGACGTGTTCGCGTGGGGGGCGACGATCGCGTTCGCCGCGACGGGAAAGACCGCGTTCGAGGGGAACTCGATCGCGGTGGTGCTCAACCGCATCCTGAACCACGAGGTGGACGTCGGCATGATGCCGGAGCCGCTGCGCGGGGTGGTGCGGTCCGCGCTGTCCAAGGCGCCGGACGAGCGGCCCTCGGCCGACCAGATCCTGCTGAGGCTGCTCGGGCAGCCGGAGTCGGTGGGCGCGTCCACGGCCGTGCTGACCAAGGGCGTGCAGGTGGCGAGCGACGACACCACCCCCTTCGCCCGGGTGTCGCGGACTCTCGGCGGACGGCACACAGGAACGGACACCGCGCGGCGCGACTCCACCGGAACGGAGACACCGGCCCAGACCGCCACAACCGGGACGCAGGCCCAGCCTCCCGCTACGGGGACGCACGCCCAGGCTCCGGGGATGGGGCCGCAGGCCCAGGCATCGGGAACAGGGGCACCCGGAACGGGGGCGCAGGCCTCCGTGTCGCCGGTGGGGCCGGGTTCCGTGGCCGGGCCGCCGACGCGGCAGTCCAGCCTGCCCGCCCAGGCCACGCAGCCGCCGCAGCCCGCGATGCCGTCC
>NZ_JBEXUP010000104.1:0-32128 GCF_040614375.1 Nonomuraea sp. NPDC005983 | reverse complement strand
TGGCCGCCACCGCCGAGGCGGCCACGTGCGGGGCGTGGGAGACGACGGCCACCGCCCTGTCGTGGTCGGCGGCGTCGACCTGGACGGGGTTCGCGCCGCACAGCTCGATCAGCGCCAGCACGGCCTCGACGGCCTCCGCGGACGCAGCGGGGGTCGGGCAGAGCGCCCACGGGCGCCCGAGGAACAGATCGGCCCTGGCCGCCCCCGGGCCGGACTTCTCGCGCCCCGCCAGCGGGTGCGAGGCCACGTAGCGGGTCAGGTCGCAGCCGAGCTGGGTGGCCCGGTCGATGGGCTCGGCCTTCACGCTGGCCACGTCCGTGTAGAAGCGGGCGGTGTCGCGCTTCTGCAGCTCCAGCAGCTCGGTGGCGACGTACGCGGGAGGCACCGCGATCATCGCGAGGTCGATCTCCTGGCCTTCGCGCTCCGGCTGCCACTCCTCGCCCGCGCCCAGCTCCCTCGCCAGCCGCACCGCCGCCTCGTCGCGATCGGCGAGCAGCACGCGCACCCCGCGCTGGCGCAGCGCCAGCGCGGCGGAGGTACCGATGAGCCCCGTGCCGACTACCAGCACGGTGCGGAGGTCGGAAGCCATGTCGTTGTCCTGATTTATCGGGCTATTACTGTTTTGGACGGTCAGACTTACTGGGCGATGTCCTGCCGGAGGGCCACCGCGCCGCGCAGATACACGTGCTGGACGTCGGAGCGCGGCCGGTCGGTCTCCACGTGCGCCATGAGCCTGACCACCCTCGGCAGCGCGCCCGGCACGTCGATCTCGGTGCAGCAGATCAGCGGCACGTCGTGGAAACCGAGCTTGCGGGCGGCGAGCGCCGGGAACTCCGCCGTCAGGTCGGGCGTGGCGGTGAACAGCACGCTGATCACATCATCGGTGGTGAGCCGGTTGCGCTCCATAATCGCGGAGACCAGCTCGGTCGTGCCCTCGATGATCGCGCCGCGGTCGTTGGCATCGACCTGGATCGCCCCGCGGATCGCCCGCACCATGTGCTTCGTCCCCTTCGTCAAAGCGGTGGAGCCCGTGCGGAGGTCCGCACGGGCTCCTGCGTTCTGGCCAGATTACAGCTTCACGGCGGCGTAAAGTTCGCCAACCTCCTTCAGGGAGAGCGCCCTGATGGTGCCCGGCTTGGTACGACCCAGCTTGACCGGGCCGAACTCGATCCTGGCCAGGTCGATGACCCGGTGGCCCGCCTCTTCCAGCATGCGCCTGACCACGTGCTTGCGGCCCTCGTGCAGCACCACCTCGACCAGCGCCTGCTGGCCGTGCTCCTGCACGATCGTGAACTCGTCGGCCTTGACGAGGCCGTCCTCAAGTTCGATGCCCTGCTTGAGCCTGCGGCCCAGGTCGCGCGGGATCGGGCCCGGCACCTTGGCCCAGTACTTCTTCTGGACGCCGTAGCTCGGATGGGTCAGCCTGTTGGCCAGCTCGCCGTCGTTGGTGAGCAGCAGCAGGCCCTCGGTCTCGGTGTCGAGCCTGCCCACGTGGAACAGCCTCGGAGCCAGCTCCTCGACGTAGTCGGCCAGGCACGGGCGGCCCTGCGGGTCCTCCATGGTCGACACGACGCCGATGGGCTTGTTCAGCGCGTAGTAGACCAGGTCGGGGGCGGTCGGGATGCGCTTGCCGTCGACGTGGATGACCTGCGCCGCCGGGTCCACCTTCGCGCCGAACCTGCGCACCACCTGGCCGTTCACGGTGACACGGCCGTCGCCGATCATCTCCTCGCAGGCGCGGCGGCTCGCGACGCCCGCCTGGGCGAGCACCTTCTGCAGGCGCACGCCGCCGGGGACCTCGGTGGTGTCGCGCTCGTCGGTGTAGCCCTCGGGGTAGAAGTCACGGTCGCGCATGGGCTGGCGGGCCGTCTTGAACCGGTCACGCGGCTGCGCCGTCGTACGGGCGCCGTCTCCCCTGCCCGTACGGTCGTACCCGCGACCGTCGCCTGAACGGCCGGTGCCCGGCTTGGCGGGCCGTCCGATCGTCTGGACGTCGTCTCGCCGTCCGCCGCGGCCGGAGTCGTCGCGCCTGCCGTACCTGGCACGGCTCGGCCCGCTCCGGGGAGTGTCCTCCCTGCGCCCGCTACGGTCGGCACGGAACCCGCCGCGCTCGCCGCGGGGCTCGTAGCCACCGTCACGCCCGTCCGAGCCTCGGTACCCGCCGCGCTCGTCACGGCGGTCGGAGCGGGGGCCTGCGCCGCGGTCGTCGCGTCGGTCGGAGCGGAAACCGCCACGGCCGCCGCGCTCGCCGAAGGACCGCTGCCCCCCGTCGCGCCGCGCCGCGCCGTAACCGCCGCGCTCGGAACGGAAACCGCCGCGGTCATCGCCGCGCTCGGAACGGTAGCCGCCACCGCGGTCGTCACGGAGACCACCGCCGTCACGAAGACCACCGCCGTCACGGCGGTCGGAACGGCCGCCGCGGTCGTCGCGACGGTCCGAACGGTAACCGTCGCGCTCGCCCCGCTGTGCCGGGCCGCTGGGGCGGTAGCCCCCGCGGTCGTCGCGGCGCTCTGAGCGGAAACCAGGGCCGTCACCGTCACGACGGCCGGAACGGAAACCAGGGCCGTCGCCGTCGCGCCGGTCGGAACGGTAGCCGTCGCGCTCGCCCCGCTGCGCCGGGCGCTCGGAACGGTAGCCGCCGCGATCGCCGCGATCGCCGCGGGAGGACGGGCGTCCGGCGTCGCCGCCGGAGAAGCCGGGACGCCCGGTGCGGGCGCGGGAGCCGCCGCGGTCGGCGCGGAGCGAGTCGCGCTCGCCCCGGTTGTCGCGGCCGTAGCCGCGGTCACTGTCGTCGCGGCGCGAACCGCCGCGGAAGTCGTCTCGGTGGGAACCGCCACGGAACCCGTCGCGGGGCGAACCGCCGCGAGCGTCGTCGGAGCGGAAGGCGGGACGTCCGCCACGGCCGCTGGAGCCGCCGGTGCGTCCACGACCGCGTCCATCACCGGACGGGGTGCTGCGCCTGTTGTTCACTTTGTTGTCTCCTCGAGGTTCTCCACGTCGTCGGGGAGGAAGGGGGCGAGCTCGGGGAGCTCGCTCAGGTCCTTCAATCCCAGACGTTCAAGGAAGTATGAGCTTGTCCGGTAGAGCACTGCCTGGCTCTCCGGGTCGGTGCCGGCCTCTTCGACCAGCCCCCTGGCGACGAGCGTCCGCATGACACCGTCGCTGTTGACACCGCGGATCGCGGCGACGCGGGCGCGGCTCACCGGCTGCCGGTAAGCCACGACCGCGAGTGTTTCCAGCGCGGCCTGGGTCAGCCGCGTCTGCTGGCCGTCGCGCACGAAGCGCTCGACCACCGACGCGCAGTCGGCCCGCGTGTAGTACCGCCAGCCGCCCGCGACGTCTCTCAATTCGAAACCCCGCCCTGCGGCGGTGTATTCCGCGGCCAGCGCCCGGAGCTCCGCCACCACCTCGTGCGTGGGACGTTCCAGCACCTGCGCCAGCGTCACCTCGGCGACGGGCTCGTCGACCACCATGAGGATCGCCTCGATGGCCGCCCGCAACCCCGGCCCCTCAGCCTTCTCACCCGCACCAGGCTCCTCAACACCGGCCCCTTCGGACCCACCGAGCGACTCAGCCCCGGACCCTTCGGGTTCGCCATCGATGCCGGCGCCAAGCTCGCCCGAGCGCATCGGCCCCGCCTCCACCGACCCCGCGCCGTCGACAGACGGTGAGGTGCCAGTGGAGAAAGTGGCCGAAGGGGAGTCGCGGTCCCTGTCTTCCGGCTCTTCCAGGGAGGAAGAGGCGGGGACGACGCCCTGCTCGCCAAGAGCGTCCCTCTGTCCGCCCGAAGCGGGAGCAGCCGACGTGGCGGCATCGCCCTCTTCCGAGGCGGAGGGAGCCGCAGAGGCGTCGCTCTCCTGTTCGGCGGCTGGGGCGGCGAGGGAGCCCGGGAGGGTCATCCAGGCGGGGAGGGAGGTCTGGGGGTGGTCAGTCATGGGACGGTTTCTCCGCGGTCTCCTCGTAGTCGTCGCCCACCGCGACGTCGCCGTCGTCCGTGCCCGTCCAGGTGACGTGCAGGTCTCCCAGGGGTTCGAGCTGGTCGAACGTGACCGCCGACTCTCGGAAGAGCTCCAGCACGGCCAGGAAGCGGGCGATCACCTCGAAGGTGCCCTCGCAGTCGGCGACCAGGGCCCGGAAGGTGGCCTTGCGCATGCGGCGCAGGCGCTGCACAAGGATAGCCGCTTGCTCGCGGACGCTGGCGAGTGGTTGGTAGATGTGCCCGACGCTGACCGTGGGCGGGAGCTTCGGGGTGAAGGCCCGGACGGCGATCTTCGCCAGCTGCTCCGGGCCGATGCCGAGGACGAGTTCGGGCAGCAGGTTGGCGAACTGCGGCTCCATGGGCACGACGCGGGGGAAGCGCAGGGCTTCCTCAGCCATCCGGCCGGAGAAGTACGTCGCCACCTCCTTGTACGCCTTGTACTGCAGGAGCCTGGCGAACAGCAGGTCCCTGGCTTCAAGGAGCGCGAGATCCTCCTCGTCCTCCACCTCGCCCGAGGGCAGCAGGCGGGCGGCCTTCAGGTCGAGGAGGGTGGCCGCGACCAGGAGGAAGTGGCTGGTCTGGTCGAGGTCCCAGGTGGTGCCGCGCGAGGTGATGTAGGCGATGAACTCGTCGGTGACCTTGGACAGCGAGACCTCGGTGATGTCCAGCTTGTGCTTGGCGATCAGCCCGAGGAGCAGGTCGAACGGGCCCTCGAAGACGTCCAGGTGGACCTGGAAGCCGACGGGCTCGGTCTGCTGCTCGGTCACCTGGCCATTGTGGCAGGTGCGGGCCAGCGCGACAGCACTTCGCGCGCCAGCTCGCGGTACGCGTTCGCGCCCAGGGACGACGGGTCGAAGGTGGTGATCGGCTCTCCGGCGACCGTGGCGTCGGGGAAGCGGACCGTCCGGTTGATGACGGTGTGGAACACCTTGTCGCCGAACGCCTCCACGACGCGGGCGAGGACCTCACGGCCGTGCAGGGTGCGGGCGTCGTACATGGTGGCCAGCAGCCCCTCGATCTCCAGCTCTTCGTTGAGCCGCTCCTGCACCTTGGAGATGGTGTCCATGAGCAGCGCGACGCCGCGCAGCGCGAAGAACTCGCACTCCAGCGGCACCATGACGCCCTGGGCGCAGGTCAGCGCGTTGATCGTGAGCAGGCCGAGCGACGGCTGACAGTCGATGAGGCAGACGTCGTAGTGCGGCAGCAGCGGCTTGATGACCCGGCCGAGCACCTGCTCGCGGGCGACCTCGGTGACGAGCTGGACTTCGGCCGCCGACAGGTCGATGTTGCTCGGCAGCAGGTCGAGCCCCTCGACGCCGGTTTCGAGCAGCACGTCTTCCGCGCTGACACCGCGGTCCATCAGCAGGTTGTAGACCGTCAGGTCGAGCTGGAGCGGGTTGATGCCCAGGCCGACGGAGAGAGCGCCCTGCGGGTCGAAGTCGACCAGCAGCACCTTGAGGCCGTACTCGACGAGGGCGGCGCCCAGGTTGATGGTGGTGGTGGTCTTGCCGACCCCGCCCTTCTGGTTGACCATCGCGACCACCCGGGCCGGGCCGTGCGTCTCGCGCGGGACCGGCTCGGGGAACACCGGTCTCGGCCGGCGAGTCGGCCCCAGGTTCACGCCGCTGGAGGGCGCGTTGGTCTTGGTGTCACCCCAGGGGTTGTCGGGGGTCCCCGGGGTCGAACCGTTGGTCGTCACAGTCACCAGCTCGAACCTCCCTGACGATCCCGAACCGGACCGTCCGGACGGACACTATGGCGTCACCACTAAACGCGGCAAGGCGGCACGCCGACTTCGGCGTCGCCGCAGAAACTATAGATCACTGCCGGGCACGGGGGTGCGCCGCGGCGTAGACCTCGCGGAGCTTGTCGACCGTGACCAGGGTGTAGACCTGAGTGGTCGTCACCGAGGCGTGGCCGAGAAGTTCCTGAACCACCCTAACGTCGGCACCTCCGTCGAGGAGGTGAGTTGCGAAGGAATGGCGCAGCACATGCGGAGATATCCCCGCAAGTCCGGCGCGTTCGGCCGCCGCCTGAAGGACTTCCCAGGCGCCCTGGCGGGTGAGCCGCCCGCCGCGGGCGTTGAGGAAGACAGCGGGGGTCCCCCGGCCGTGGGCCAGCAGGCCCGGCCTGGCCCTGACCAGGTAGGCGTCGAGCGCGGACCGGGCGTACCGGCCCAGGGGCACCACCCTGGTCCTGCCGCCCTTGCCGCGCAGCCGTACCTGGTCGTCCTCCAGGTCGTCGACGGCCAGGCCGACGGCTTCGGAGATGCGCGCGCCCGTCCCGTACAGGACCTCCAGCAGGGCGCGGTTGCGCAGGGTGAGCGGCGCCCCATCGGGGCCGGACGCGGCGATCAGCCGCTCGACCTCGTCCACGGTGATCGCCTTGGGCAGCCTGCGGAGCTGGCGCGGCGGGCGCACCTCGTGGGCGGGGTCGTGCGCGGTGACGCCTTCGCGCAGCGCGAAACGGTGCAGGCCGCGCACGGCCGACACCGCCCGCGCGGCGGAGCTGGCCACGAGCGCGGGGTGGTCTCCGTCGCCCGCGCGCAGCGCGGCGAGGAAGTCGAGGACGTCGGCCTCGCCCACCTCGCCGAGCGAGCCCCGGCCGCGCGCCTGCAGGTGTTCGACGTAACGGCGCAGGTCACGCCGGTACGACGCGAGCGTGTTGGCAGCCAGGCCCCTCTCCACCGCCAGATGGGCGAGATAGCTGGAGAGCACCGCCTCCACGACATGGTCCTTCCGTCACTCCTCCGGGGCGTCGGCAGGCCGCAACAGGGCGAATCCCTCGACCGAAGCCGCATACGCGGCGAGAATACCGGCCACGGCCGGGGAATTGTGGATCATTCCCATGAGCGCCTTCTCCACCGCGTCGGGCAGCGGCACCCACTCCACCGGCATGTCGATCTCTTCATGCTGGTGGACGAAGCCGTTCTCCTCCTCGGGGATCTTCGTCAGGTCGCGGGCGAGGAACACCCTGATCCGCTCGTTGGACATGCCGGGCGAGGTGTAGAGGTCCACCAGCGTGTGCCAGGTCTCGGCGCGGTAGCCCGCCTCCTCGGCCAGCTCCCGCGCGGCCCCCGCGACGAGCGACTCGCCCTGCACGTCGCGCAGCCCGGCGGGCAGCTCCCACAGCAGGTGGCGGGCCGGGTGCCGGTACTGGCGGATCAGCAGGACGCGCTCGTCGGCGTCGAGCGCGACGACCGCGACGGACCCGGGATGCACCACGTAGTCGCGGTCGGCGACCTGTTCGCGGGGCATCCGCACGGTGTCGGTGCGTACCTCGATCACCCGGCCGCTGAAGTGCTCCTCGGACGCGACGACGTCCCACTCCTCGGGCGTGTCGCGGACCTTCACTTGACCACCTTGGACGCGGTGACGCGGCTGTCGGCGTAGACCAGGGCGGCGCCGATCAGGCCCTTGAACATCGGGTTGGACCGCGTCGGGCGGGACCGGAACTCGGGGTGCGCCTGGGTGCCGATGAAGAACGGGTGGACGTCGGCGGGCAGCTCGGTGTACTCGACCAGGCGGCCGTCGGGCGACAGCCCGGAGAAGACCAGGCCGGCCTTCTCCAGCTGCTCACGGTAGGCGTTGTTGACCTCGAAGCGGTGGCGGTGACGCTCGTCGGCCTTGGCCTTGCCGCTGTAGAGCTGGCGGGCCAGCGTGCCCTCGGCGAGCTTGGCCGTGTAGAGGCCGAGCCGCATGGTGCCGCCCATGTCGCGCTCGCCGGCGACGACGTCCTCCTGGTCGGCCATGGTGGAGACGACCGGGTGCTTGGTGTCGGGGTCGAACTCGACGGAGTTGGCGTCCTCGATGCCGGCCAGGTGCCTGGCGGCCTCGATGACCATGCCCTGCATGCCGAGGCAGATGCCGAGCAGCGGGATCCTGTTCTCGCGGGCGTGCCTGATCGCGCCGATCTTGCCCTCGATGCCGCGCACGCCGAACCCGCCGGGGATCAGCACCCCGTCGACGCCGTCGAGCTCGCGCTCGGCGCCCTCGGGGGTGTCGCAGTCGTCGCTCTTCACCCAGCGGATGTTGACGCGGGCGTCGTTGGCGAACCCGCCCGCCCGCAGCGCCTCCGTGACCGACAGGTACGCGTCGGGCAGGTCGATGTACTTGCCGACCAGGGCGACGGTGACCTCCTTGGCCGGGCGGTGCACCCGGCGCAGGAGCTGCTCCCACTCCTTCCAGTCGACGTCGCGGAACGGCAGGCCGAGCCGCCGCACCACGTACGCGTCGAGCCCCTCGGAGTGCAGCACCCTGGGGATGTCGTAGATCGAGTCCGCGTCGACGGCGGAGACGACGGCGTCCTCGTCCACGTCGCACATCAGGCTGATCTTGCGCTTGAGCGAGACCGTGATCGGCCGGTCGGAGCGGCAGACGATCGCGTCGGGCTGGATGCCGATGCTGCGCAGCGCGGCCACGCTGTGCTGGGTCGGCTTGGTCTTCAGTTCGCCGGACGGCCCGATGTAGGGCAGCAGCGACACGTGCAGGAAGAAGACGTTGTCGCGGCCGACCTCGTGCCTGATCTGCCGCACGGCCTCCAGGAACGGCAGCGACTCGATGTCGCCGACGGTGCCGCCGACCTCGGTGATGACCACGTCCACGTCGGGGCCCGCCATGCCACGGATGCGGTCCTTGATCTCGTTGGTGATGTGCGGGATGACCTGGACCGTGTCGCCGAGGTACTCGCCGCGCCGCTCCTTGGCGATGACGTTGGAGTAGACCTGCCCGGTGGTGACGTTGGCGGAGCCGTGCAGGTCGGTGTCGAGGAAGCGCTCGTAGTGGCCGACGTCGAGGTCGGTCTCGGCGCCGTCGTCGGTGACGAAGACCTCGCCATGCTGGAACGGGTTCATCGTGCCGGGGTCGACGTTGAGGTAAGGGTCGAGCTTCTGCATGGTGACCCTGAGACCGCGGGTCTTCAGCAGACGGCCCAGGCTGGACGCCGTGAGGCCCTTGCCGAGACTGGAGGCGACACCGCCGGTGACGAACAGATGCTTGGTTTGCGATGCGCTGCGCAAAGGGGCTCCCGTGGCTCGAGGTGTGGCGAACTGTCCACGGGCTCTCAGGATATCAAACAACGTCCCCGACATGCCCGAACGGGTATGACCTAACGGTAACTTTGAGTGCTATGTCACTAGTACGGCGGGCATGGGGCACGCTGATCCACCGTGCCTACGCGGCGATCCGCCAGGCCGGGGCGATCACTCCGGCCACCCCCTCCGGCTACCGGTTCCGCCACCTGGGCGAGGGCGTCAGCATCGCCTTCCCCCCTGGCGCGATCTTCGGTGAGCAGTGGATCGAGGTCGGCGACCACACGCTGATCGGCGAGCGCGTGTCGCTCTCGTGCGGCATGTGGCCGGGCCTTGACCTGGGCGCGGGCTCGATCCTGCGCATCGGCGCGAGCTGCTCGATCGGCCGGGGGACGCACGTCGTCGCCCACCAGTCGATCGACGTCGGCGACCACGTCTTCACCGGCCCCTACGTCTACATCACCGACCAGAACCACGTCTACGACGACCCGGAGACGCCGATCGGCCGGCAGTGGCCGCGTAACAACCCGGTCTCGATCGGCGCGGGCTCCTGGCTGGGCGCGGGTGCGATCATCCTGCCCGGCACCAGGCTGGGGCGCCAGTGCGTGGTCGCGGCCGGAGCGGTGGTGCGCGGCGAGTTCCCCGACCACAGCGTGGTGGCGGGCGTGCCCGCCAAGCTGGTGCGCGAGTACACGCCCGAGCTCGGCTGGCACGCCCCCGGAAGCGTGCTGGGCCTGGACCGGCGAGCGACCGCGTCCTGACCGGCGTCGTCTCCACCTCGGGACGGCTGGACCGAACATCCTTCTGACAGTTAGCGTCGGTTCATGCGGACCGCTATCTGCGAGCGCCTTGGCATCGAGTTCCCGCTGTTCGCGTTCAGTCACTGCCGTGACGTGGTGGCCGCGGTCACCAACGCGGGCGGGTTCGGCGTCCTGGGCGCGATCGCGTTCACGCCGGACCAGCTCGACTCCGAACTCACCTGGATCGACCAGCGGGTGGGCGGCCGTCCCTACGGAGTGGACGTGCTCGTCCCCGGCAAGATCGACGCCTCGGCGCTGGACCGCCACGCGCGGCTCGCCGACCTCGTCCCGGAACGGCACCGCGACTTCGTCACGCACCTGATGACGAAGTACGGCGTCAGCGGCACGATCCAGCCGCCGGCCGCCTCCGCCGACGAGTTCGGCAGGCGGGTGACGGCGGCGGGCGCGTCCGGGCTGATCGACGTGGCGCTCCAGCACCCCATCGGGCTGATCGCGAGCGCGCTCGGGCCTCCCCCGCCGGAGATGGTCGCCAGGGCGCGGGCGGCGGGCGTGCCGGTGGCGGCGCTGGTCGGCACGGTGGAGCACGCGCGCAGGCAGGTCGCGGCGGGCGTGGACCTCGTCGTGGCGCAGGGCACCGAGGCGGGCGGGCACACCGGCGAGATCGCCACCATGGTGCTGGTCCCGCAGGTCGTGGACGCGGTCGCGCCCGTGCCCGTGCTGGCGGCGGGCGGCATCGCGTCCGGACGGCAGATGGCGGCGGCCATGGCGCTCGGCGCGGAGGGCGTGTGGTGCGGCTCCGTCTGGCTGACGACCGAGGAGGCCGAGACCGCCCCCGCGGTGAAGCGCAAGCTGCTGGCCGCCTCCTCGCTCGACACGGTCAGGTCGAGCTCGCGCACCGGCAAGCCCGCCCGGCAGCTCGCGTCCGCGTGGACCGACGAATGGGACTCCAGCCCCGAGAGCCCCGGGCCGCTCGGGATGCCGATGCAGCTCCTCGTCGCCGAGGCCGCGATGGCCCGCATCGGCGCGGCGGCCGAGCGGGGCGAGCCGGGGGCCCTGGAGCTGGCCAACTACTTCGTCGGCCAGGTCGTGGGACAGCTGAACCAGGTCAAACCGGCTCGCGAGGTGGTCTACGAGATGGTGAGCGAGTTCGCGGAGGCGGTGGAGCGGCTGGCCAGGCTGTCGGGGTGACCGGTTACGATGCGCGTGTGGTCGGGACACCCGAGCTGGAGCGAGGCACCGGAGTTCCCGCGCACGTGCAGATCGAGCAGTGGCTGCTCGACTCCATCGGCAGCGGCGAGATGGCTCCGGGCGACCGGCTGCCCGGCGAGCGCGAGCTGGCCGCCAGGCTCGGAGTGAGCCGGATGACGCTCAGGCAGGCGCTGGCCACCCTGGAACGCGACGGCGTGCTGGTCAGGGTCCCCGGGCGGGCCGGGGGCGCGTTCGTGGCCGAGCCGCGCATCGACTGCGACCTCACCGGGCTGGCCGGGTTCACCGAGCAGATGCGCCGGGCGCACCTGCGGGCCGAGGCCAGGGTGCTGGTGGCGGCGACCATCCCGGCGCCGGAGGCCGTCGCCGTCGCGCTGGAGGTGGAGCCGGGCGCCGCTGTGCACCAGGTCGCCAGGGTCCGCTCGGCCGGGCAGTCGCCGGTGGCGCTCGAACGCTCCTTCTTCCCCGCCCTGCCGGGCTTCCTCGACGAGGACCTCAGCGGCTCGCTGTACGCGCTGCTGGCCGGTCGGTACGACCTGGAACCGCGCACGGCCGTCGAGCACCTCGACCCGGTCATCGCCGGGCCCGCCGACGCCGCCGAGCTGGGCATCCCGCCGGGCACGCCGCTCATGCTGATCGAGCGCACCGCCTACGCCGCCGGGGGCGCCCCGGTGGAGTACGCCCGCGACCTGTTCAGGCCCGACCGGGTGCGGATCTCGGTGCGCAGCGGGGTGAGCAGTGGGACCGGCAGCGGGACCGGCAGTGGGGCCGGCAGTGGGGTCAGCGCACCCGCTCCCCCGCCGGGTCGTACAGCGGGTCCCTGACGACCGTCCCGGCCACCCACGCCCCCTCGACCTCGATCTCGACCTTCGTGCCGGGCCCGACGGGCAGATAGGCGTAGGCGATCGACGACTCGACCGTGTAGCCGTAGCCGCCCGAGGTGACCCTGGCCACGACCTCGCCGTCCACCCGCACCGGCTCGTTGCCCAGAGCGATCGCCCGGGGGTCGGCCAGGGTGAGGCAGCGCAGCCTGCGCGGCGGGTTCCGGTCGAGGGCGTCCCTGCCGAGGAAGTCCTTGTCCGGTTTGACGCAGAAGCCCAGGCCCGCCTCGTACGGGGTGATCTCGGGGCCGATGTCGGCGCCCCAGACGCGGTAGCCCTTCTCCAGGCGCAGGCTGTCGATGGCGCGGTAGCCCGCCGCCGTGAGCCCGTGCGGCCCGCCCGCCTGCCACAGGGCCTGCCAGAGCCCCAGGCCGTACTCGCTGGAGCAGTACAGCTCCCAGCCCAGCTCGCCGACGAACGTCACCCGCAGCGCCAGGACCGGCACGTCCCCCACGGTCAGCTCGCGCGAGGTCATGAACGGGAAGGTGAGCGGGTCGGGGGTGAGGGTGGCGAGGATGTCCCGGGCGCGCGGGCCCCAGAGGGCGAAGCAGGCGTACTGGCCGGTCACGTCGGCGATGCGGACGTCGGCGTTCCTCAGCGCGGCCTGCTTGCGCAGCCAGCCGAGGTCGTGCGAGCCGAACGCGGTGCCCGTCACGATGAGGAACTCCTGGTCGGCGCGGCGGGTGACGGTGAAGTCGCACTCGATGCCGCCGCGCCGGTTGAGCGCCTGCGTGTAGGTGACCGCGCCCACGTCGCGGGCGACGCGGTTGTCGCAGACCCACTCCAGAAGGGACGCGGCGTCGGGGCCGGTGACCTCGATCTTGGCGAAGGACGTCTCGTCGAACAGCCCGGCCGCTTCCCGGGTGGCGCGATGCTCGACGCCGACGGCGGGCGACCAGAGCCGCCCCGCCCATCCGCGCGGCCGCGGATGTCCTTCTGCGACGCCCTCGGCCTGGGCGTCCGGCTCGTTCGAGGCGTAGTAGTTGACCCGCTCCCATCCGGCCTTCTCGCCGAAGACCGCGCCCTGCGCGGCGTGCCAGCCGTACGCGGGAGAGACGCGCAGCGGGCGGCCCGCCGAGCGCTCGTGGCCGGGGTAGCGGATGTCGTAGTACGTCTCGTAGTTCTCGATCGCCCGCTTGAGCGTGTACGACGGCGAGCGATACTGGCGGCCGAAGCGGCGGATGTCCATGTGCCAGACGTCCATGCTGGGCTCGCCCTCGACGATCCACTCGGCCATCACCCGCCCGACGCCGCCCGCTCCGGCGATGCCGTGCGCGCAGAAGCCCGCCGCGACGAAGAACCCGCCGACCTCGGTCTCCCCCAGGCAGAACTCGTTGTCCGGGGTGAACGCCTCGGGCCCGTTGATCAGCTTGCGGATGCCGACGTCCGCCATGGCCGGAACCCGAATCCTGGAGTTGTCGGAAATTTCCTCAAATCGCGCCCAGTCCTCCGTCAGCAGCCGCCCGTTGAAGTCGGCGGGGACGGCGTCGTAGGAGGACTCGGAGGCCGTCCAGGGCGCGCAGTCGCGCTCGTACCCGCCCATGACCAGGCCCTGGACCTCCTGGCGGTAGTACACGAGCAGGTCCGGGTCGCGCAGCGTCGGCAGCCCGGTGTGCTCGTGGAAGGCGTCCGTCACCACGTACTGGTGCGACATCGGGACGATCGGGATGCGCACCCCGGCCATCCGCCCGATCTCCGCGGCGAACATCCCGCCGCAGTTGACCACGATCTCGCAGTCGATGTCCCCCTGGTCGGTGCGGACCCGGGTGACCCGGTTGCCCGCCGTGTCGATGCCGAGCACGCGGGTGCGCGTCCTGATCCTGGCGCCGCCCTGGCGGGCCAGCGCGGCCAGCGAGTAGCACAGCCGCGAGGGGTCCACCTGGCCGTCCGTGGGCAGGTAGGCCGCCCCGACGACGCCGGACGGGTCCATGAGCGGGAACAGTTCGACGGCCTCGGCGACGGAGATCTCCTCCAGCGGCAGGCCGAAGGTGCGGGCCCAGCCGATCTGGCGGCGGATCTCCGCCATCCGCTCGGGCGTGGAGGCCAGCTTGATGCCGCCGCACTCGCTCCAGCCGGCGTCCAAGCGGCGGTAGAGCTCGACGGAGTACTGGTTCATCCGGGTCAGCGTGGGGTCGGCGCGAAGCTGTCCGACCAGCCCGGCAGAGTGGAAGGTGGAGCCGCTGGTCAGCTCGTCGCGCTCCAGCAGGACGACGTCGCGTTCGCCGAGTTCCGTCAGGTGGTAGGCCACGGACGCGCCGCCCACGCCGCCGCCGATGATCACGATCCGGGCCGAGTCGCTCATGGACGCGAGGCTAACCCCCTGCTCCCAAAAGGTCTAGACCGTTTAGGAAAGGCAGGGCTAGCATCGACCATGGCCGTGAGCGAGGTCCTCGAACGCATTCCCGTGCTGTCCGGCGTCCCGCGTACCGTCGAGGAGCTGCCCGGCGGGCTGACCAACCGCAACTACAAGGTGACCACGCCCTCCGGCGCGTACGTGGTACGGATGTCGGCCAGCGACGGCGAGCTGCTGGCCATCGACAGGGAGGCCGAGCACGCCAACTCGATCGCCGCCGCGCAGGCGGGCGTCGGCGCCCCGGTGCACGGCTACCTGCCGGGCGAGGGCGTGCTGGTTGTGGGTTTCCTGCCCGGACGGACATTCACCGACGCCGACCTGCGCGACTCGGCGAACCTGCCCCGGGTCGCCGAAGCGTGCAGGCGCCTGCACGCCGGGCCGCGCTTCACGGGCGACTTCGACATGTTCGACATCCAGCGCAGGTACCTGGAGATCGTGCGGGCCCGCGGCTTCCGGCTTCCGCCGAGGTACCTGGACTTCATGCCGGACGTCCTGCGCATCCGGCGATGCCTCGCCACCCGGCGGGAACCCAGCGTGCCGTGCCACAACGACCTGCTGCCCGGCAACATCATCGACGACGGCGAGCGGCTCTGGCTGATCGACTATGAGTACGCGGGCAACAACGACCCCTGCTTCGAGCTCGGCAACATCTGGAGCGAGGCGGACCTGTCGCTCGACCAGCTCGACCTGCTCGTCACGTCCTACTACGGCCGCCGCCTGCGCCACCGGATCGCGCGGGCGCGGCTGCTGGGGCTGATGTCCAAGTACGGCTGGACGTTGTGGGCCTCCATCCAGGACGGCGCGAACGAGACGATCGACTTCGACTTCTGGTCGTGGGGCATGGAGAAGTACGAGCGGGCCGTCGCCGAGTTCACCGGCCCCGCCCTGCCTCGTCTCATGGAGCAGGCGGCCGGGGCAGACTAGGGCCATGTTCGCTGCGCTGACAGGGCTGGGCCTGTCCACGGCCGCCGGGTTGAACGCCTACATCCCACTCCTCGTCGTGGGCGTGCTCGCCAACGTCACCGACGCGGTGAAGCTGCCCGACGGTTACGCGTGGCTGTCCAACTGGGGCGTGCTCGCGGTGATCGCGGTGCTGCTGCTGGCGGAGATCGTGCTCGACAAGGTGCCGGCCGTCGACAGCGTCAACGACGCCATCCAGACCGCCGTGCGGCCCGTGTCCGGCGGCGTGGTGTTCAGCGCCACGAACGCCGCCGCCGAGCTCGACCACTCGACCTGGATGACCGAGCATCCCTGGGTGGGCTGGCTGCTGGGCATCGCCGTGGCCCTGGCCGTGCATGTGCTGAAGGCAACGGCCCGCCCGGTGATCAACGCGGGGACCGCGGGGGTGGGAGCGCCGGTCGCCAGCACCGTGGAGGACGCCGGGTCGCTGGGGATGAGCCTGATCGCGGTGTTCGTACCGATCCTGGTGGTCGTCGTCCTGGTGCTGCTGGCGCTGCTCGGGTGGTGGACGTTCAGGAAGGTCCGCCGCTTCCGCCTCCACCGCAGCCGCCGCCCCGCGGGCTGACGTCTTCTGCGCCCTACTGCTCCGGCCGCGAGCGCCCCGCTCTCACCCACCGTCCGACGACGTTCACGAACTCCGCGGGACGCTCCTCGTGCAACCGGTGGCTGGACCCCTCCCAGCACACCACCCTCGACTCGGGATGCTTCACCAGCCCCGCCTCCCAGGCCGCCTGGGCGGGGTCGAACCAGAACGACAGCACCGGGCACCGCCTGTGGGCAAGGTACTCGTCGCTGACCGGCCGGACCCCCACCGAGTCCGGCAGCGTGAACATGCCCTCGAACGCCTGGGCGAGCACGTGCGGCGGCATCCCGTACAGCCTGCGCTTGTGCCACCGCCTGACGACGGCGGGCGTGGCGGCGTTCGTGCACCACTCGTCGATCTGGACGGCGACCTCGTGCGCGTGCTCGCCGCGCAACCCCGCGACCATCCCCGGAAACCCCCGCGCGACCTCGGGCGTCATCCCGTACGCCGGTTCGACCGCGACCACCCTGGCCACCCGCTCCGGATGCTCCACCGCCAGCACCGAGACGACCTGCCCGCCCATCGAGTGCCCGACCGCGACCACCTCGGGAACCCCGAGACGGGCGAGCAGGCGGTTCACGTCCTCGGCCATCGCCCGTGGCGTGTTATCGGACTCCGGCACCGACGAGTAGCCGTGGCCGCGCAGGTCGACCGCGATCACCCGGTGGGTCCGGGCCAGCGCGTCGATGTGCCACGACCACTGGTGCGAGTCGGCGCCCCAGCCGTGTACGAGGAGCAGCGGCGGCCCGTCGCCCCTTCCGTCGTCGGTGTAGAAGAGCTTGATGTCTCCGCCGACGTCCGCGTATGGCATGACAGCGCCTCCTAGGTGGGTTCGACGCGGGTGACGTGCGGGCTCACCCGCACCAGAAGAGCGCCTCGCGGAAGCCCGCCTCACGGAAGAGCGCCTCGCAGAGGCCCGTCCTGCGTCGGGCCCGTGATGATCACGACCTCGCCGTCCAGCATGCACTCGCTCCCTCCGCGGCCTGTAGCAGCAATGAACCACGGCGATCGCCGAACAATCAAGAGCTTGCTTGGTTGAGGGGGGACGAGCGCCCGCCCGCAAGCCGTCGGAGCCGACTATCCTCTAGGCAGAACCCCTGAAGGAGGTGGCCCCGATCGGCGAGGTCGTGCTCATCGTGCTGGCGATCCTGGCGTTCCTCCTCCTGGCCGCGGGCGTCGCCGTCTACCTGCTGGTCAAGGTCGGCAAGAAGGCCGCCACCAAGGCCAAGCAGGCCACCACGCGCCTGGCCACCCACGTCAACGCGATGGGGCCCGGCGACGCCGCGGAGGTCGAACGTCTCCGGCTCGACCTGCGGCGCGAGGTGTCGCTGACCCGCCAGGCCATCGATCAGGCGCACGGCCGTGGCTGGCACCTCGGCGATCTGCCCAGGCTGATGGCCGACCTGTCGAGCCAGGCCGAGGTGCACGACGGCCAGCTCGGGATGTACGCCCAGCAACGCCGCATGTCACCGTACGTCGACCACGCCACGCTCGACCGGCTCCGCGAGCACCAGGCCAAGCTGACGTCCATGTGCGCCCGCATCCGCGCCGACCTGCTCGGCGACCAGGTCCACCACGCCGCCACCGGCATCGACGACCTCCACGCCCGCACCGAGCTGGAGATCGAGTCCCGCCGCCCCGCCCCCGACCCCCTCGACGAGATCGACCGCCTCTACAGCCGGGAGCGCAAAGACCTCTCGTGATGACCACTCATCGCGGCATGATGAAAGCGCGGCGTGACATCCCCGAAGAGGCGCAACGATGACCACGGCTTTCCCAGAGTGGTTCTACCCCGGCCCGCCAGGTGGGTGGACTGCCGACATGCTCGATCACCTTCCCCCCGACGCGCCGAAGCACGTCGAGCTGATCGATGGGTCACTCATCATGATGCCGCCGCAGACGACGTTCCACATGCTCGCTCTCCGTCTCTTCGAGAATCGCCTTACGCCACCCGAAGAGCTACTCGTGGCCCGCGAGATGACGGTCACCCTCGGTATGCGGCAGCGGCCCGAACCCGACATCCTTCTCGTAAAGCGGGCCGCCTTCCGAGACGGGCTGACTTCCTTCAAGCCTGAGGATGTTCATCTGGTCGTCGAGGTCGTCTCCGCGGAATCGCGAGAGCGTGATCGAATGACCAAGCCGATCAAGTACTCTGACGCTGGCATCGCATACTTCTGGCGCGTGGAGGAGGAGAAACCGCGCCTGCCGGTTGTCTACACGTTCGAGCTGGAACCCGCGGTCAAGGCGTACGTCCCCACCGGTGTCCACCGTGGGCGGCTCCAGACCTACATCGGCTTCGACGTGGACATCGATCTCGACCTCGACAAGGTCATCGGCTGACCTCGCGGCTCAGCGCGCACACCGCCTGGCGCTTCGGCGCACGTCCCACCTCGCGGCTCTGCACGGGGCACAGCTCGCGGGTCAGCGCACGCCACACCTGGCACATCGACGCACGTCCCAGCGTGCGGGTCAGTGCGCGCCCCACTCCCCATAGATGTACTCGGCGAACTCCGCCTCGGTGGCGCCGTCGTTCAGCAGGGCCTTGCCCGCCTGCGCCTCGGCCGTGGTGGGCAGCCGTCCTTCGAGCAGGAGCGGAAGCAACAGCCGCCGCGCCAGCAGCTCGGGCGGCGAGATCCCCGACGGCCTGCGCACCACCGACACGTTGACGCGCAGCCCGTGCTCGTTCCCCGGTGTCACGCCCGGCCGATCGATCTCGATGGCGGCGTAGCGGAAGCCGTTGGCAAGGTCGCACGAGGCGCATCCGGCGGGGCCTCTGCTGAGCCTGCCGCCGCACTCGTCGCAGGTCAGCCGGTCATAGGCGGCGTCGACCACCCGCCACAGGTGCTTGTCGGGCTCGTCGACCACCATCTCGGCGATGGCCCGCTCCTCGGCGGGAACGAGGTCGGCGACGCCCCGCTTCTCGCCGAGGTCGGAGACGACCACGGCCCGGCCGGGGACGGTCGTGGCGAACTCGGCGGCGAGGAACGCCCGCCAGCCCTCCTCGACGATCTCGTCGACCAGCGCCGCGCATCGGGCGCAGCCTGGGGCTCCAGCCGGCTCCCAGTGAGAGCAAACTCCGCATCGCCGCATGTCCTGCACCGTACAAGCCCGGTGGGAGACGTTCACCTGATTATTCGGTTGCCCCGCCACGATGATCCACGGCATACTCGCACGAGTTGATCGCTGTCGGCGTGAAGGGAGGGTGAGACCGTGACGACGACTGTTCGCGTGCCGTTTTCCGCGTCCTCATACCTTCCCACCGGTCATCCGCTGACCTGATCGCCGAGCCGGTGGGCTTCGTTTCTGGAGAGATCCCACCGTGCCTAAGCACTCGCAACACCGCCGCCGTGGCAAGTACGCCCTCGACGCCGACGACATCGAATGGCTCGAGAGCACGCCCGAGACGTCCGCCGACGACGGGCCGCCCGAGGGCGACCGCTGGTCCACATGGGACCAGAGCACGCCCACCGAGCGCGGCCCTCAGCCCTATCCGAGCTGGCTGGTCACCGAGCTGGCCGCCGTCGACACCGAGCTGGGCATTCTCAAGACCGGCAAGGAAGCCGACGTCCATCTGATCTCGCGTGGGGTTCCCGGCACCGACCGGGTGTGCCTGCTGGCCGCCAAGCGCTACCGGTCCTCCGAGCACCGTCTCTTCCACCGTGACGCCGGATACCTCGAAGGCCGCACGACCCGCGAGAGCCGTATGAACCGGGCCATGGCCAACCGCACCGCGTTCGGCAAGCAGGTGATCGCGGGCCAGTGGGCGGTCGCCGAGTTCGGGGCGCTGTGCCGCCTGCGGAAGCTGGGCCTGCCGGTGCCGTACCCGGTGCAGATCGTCGGCACGGAGATCCTTCAGGAGTTCGTCGGCACCTCGGACGGCTACGCCGCCCCGCGCCTGGCCAACGTCTCAGAAGACCTGGACGAGCTGTGGAAGCAGCTGGTGGAGGCGATGGTCACGCTGGCCAGGGAGGGCCTGGCGCACGGCGACCTGTCGGCGTACAACCTGCTGGTACACGAGGGCGGGCTGGTCATCATCGACCTGCCGCAGATCGTGGACGTGATCGCGCACCCGGCGGGCCGGTCGTTCCTCGACCGCGACGCCCGCAACGTGGCGACCTGGTTCGCCGCCAAGGGGGTCACCGCCGCCGACCCCGACGCGCTCTCCGCGCTGCTCCACCGGGAGGCGGGCATGAGCTGACCCCCGCCGCCCGGGAGGCTACGGTCGCTCCTTGACCCCCGCCTCCCGGTAGGCGGCGGTCGCTACTTGACCCCGGCCTCTCGCATGTCGCGGAGCTCCCGCTTCAGCTCCTTGATCTCGTCGCGCAGCCGGGCCGCCACCTCGAACTGCAGGTCGGCCGCCGCCTGGTGCATCTGCTCCGTCAGCGACTCGATCAGCGACTCCATCTGCGCCCGCGGCATCTCCCCCGCGATCGCCCTGGCGTGCTGCCCCGCCTGCTTGGCGGTGAAGCCCGGGACGGGGGCCTTGCCGCGGGACTGCTGCCGGCCGGCGCCCATGAGCTGCTGGGTGTCGGCGTCCTCGCGCTGCAGCGAGTCGAGGATGTCGGCGATCTTCTTGCGCAGCGGCTGCGGGTCGATGCCGTTGGCCTGGTTGAAGGCGACCTGCTTGGCCCGCCGCCGGTTGGTCTCGTCGATGGCCCGCTCCATCGACGGGGTGATCTTGTCGGCGTACATGTGGACCTGGCCGGAGACGTTTCTCGCCGCTCGGCCGATCGTCTGGATCAGGGACGTCTCGGAGCGGAGGAAGCCCTCCTTGTCGGCGTCGAGGATCGCCACCAGCGACACCTCGGGCAGGTCGAGGCCCTCACGCAGGAGGTTGATGCCGACCAGGACGTCGAACTCGCCGGTGCGCAGCTCGCGCAGCAGCTCGATGCGGCGCAGCGTGTCGACCTCGCTGTGCAGGTAGCGGACGCGGATGCCGAGCTCGAGCAGGTAGTCGGTCAGGTCTTCGGCCATCTTCTTGGTGAGCGTGGTGACCAGGGCGCGCTCATCGCGGTCGGCCCGGGCGCGGATCTCGTGGACGAGGTCGTCGATCTGCCCCTTGGTCGGCTTCACCACGACCTCGGGATCGACCAGCCCGGTGGGACGGATGACCTGCTCCACCACGTCGCCCTTGACCCGCCCCAGCTCGTACGGCCCCGGCGTGGCCGACAGGTAGACCGTCTGGCCGATGCGATCCAGGAACTCCTCCCACTTCAGCGGCCGGTTGTCGAGCGCGGACGGCAGCCGGAACCCGTGCTCGACGAGGGTGCGCTTGCGGGAGGCGTCGCCCTCGTACATGGCGCCGATCTGCGGCACGGTCTGGTGCGACTCGTCGAGCACCAGCACGAAGTCTTCCGGGAAGTAGTCGAGCAGCGTGTTGGGGGCGCTGCCGGCGGCCCGCCCGTCCATGTGGCGCGAGTAGTTCTCGATGCCGGAGCAGGTGCCGATCTGGCGCATCATCTCGATGTCGTACGTGGTGCGCATGCGCAGCCGCTGCGCCTCCAGCAGCTTGCCCTGGCGTTCCAGCTCCGACAGCCGCTCGGCCAGCTCGGCCTCGATGCCGCCCACGGCCGCCGCCATCCGCTCCTCGCCCGCGACGTAGTGGGAGGCGGGGAAGATGTACAGCTCTTCGTCTTCGGTGATGACCTCGCCGGTCAGCGGGTGCATGGTCGAGAGCTTCTCGATCTCGTCGCCGAACATCTCGATGCGGACCGCGAGCTCCTCGTACTTCGGGATGATCTCGATCGTGTCGCCGCGGACCCGGAAGGTGCCCCGGGTGAAGGCGAGGTCGTTGCGCGCGTACTGCATGTCGACCAGGCGGCGCAGGAGCTGGTCGCGGTCGATGTCCATGCCGACGCTGAGCCTGGCCATGCGGTCGACGTACTCCTGCGGCGTGCCCAGGCCGTAGATGCACGACACGGACGCCACCACGATCGTGTCGCGCCGGGTGAGCAGCGAGTTGGTCGCCGAGTGGCGCAGCCGCTCGACCTCGTCGTTGATCGAGGAGTCTTTCTCGATGTAGGTGTCGCTCTGCGGGACGTACGCCTCAGGCTGGTAATAGTCGTAATAAGAGACGAAATATTCGACCGCATTGTTGGGCAGCATCTCGCGCAGCTCGTTCGCGAACTGGGCGGCGAGCGTCTTGTTGGGCTGCATGACCAGCGCGGGCCGCTGCAGCCGCTCGATCAGCCAGGCGATCGAGGCCGTCTTGCCCGTGCCCGTCGCGCCCAGCAGGACGTTGTCCTTCTCCCCGGCCTTGACGCGGCGCTCCAGCTCGGCGATGGCCGTCGGCTGGTCGCCCGAAGGAGTCATCTCGGTGACAACCTCGAAGGGCGCCACCTTCCGCTGCAAATCTGTGACCGGTCGCATGCTGCCCACTGTAGGCCGCGCCACTGACAGAACTCGTCGGCGGGCCTCGGGCCCGGCCGAGGCCCGCGGCGTTCCAACGGGTGCGCGGTGCTAAGCCATGGCGGTGAGCGCCCCCGCGAGCCGAGGAACGCCCGATATAGCCCCGTAAACCCCGTCGTTGCAAGCGATCAGCAAGTCTCACCCGATACGGTCTGATTCGCCTGTAGCGGAAAAGGAAGGTGCGATGTCACGACCCAGAGAAGCCTTGATCCAGGCAGGCCAGGGCGTAGCCCAGGCGGTCCTCCAGGGGGGTGATGTGCGCCAGGCCGTCGGGCAGGCGATAAACCAGGCAGGCCAGTTCCAGGTGCCGGGGCAGCCGGGGCAGCCGGGGCAGGCCCCGGGGTTCGCGCTCAACCCGCACGACTTCGCCGCCGCCCGCGACGGCGGCGCGTCCGTCGGCACGCTGATCGAGGCCAGGACGGCGTCGCTGAACGAGGCCGGCGAGATCGTCAACCGCAGCTTCGCCGAGAACGGCATGCACGTCATCTCGCCCGTCGTGATCCCCAAGGGCAGCACCGCGAAGGTGGTCGTGCCGCTGGCCATCCTGGTCGTGCTCGGCCTGATCGGCGCGCTCGGCAACGTCATCCCGAACACCGAGGTGTTCTTCGGCCCGCACTACTGGATCGTGCTCGTGCTGGCCGCCGCGTTCCTGTGGTGGCGACGCAGCGTGGTCATGGTGCCCGAGGGCTGCAAGGCGCTGATCACCAAGTTCGGCAAGCTGGTGCAGATCGCCGAGCCCGGACGGGTGACGCTGTTCAACCCGTGGAAGCGGGTCAGCTACATCGTCAACACCACCCGCGAGTACCCGTTCAACGCGCCGATCCGCGAGGCGCCGACGCAGCAGGGCGTCAAGGCGAGCGTCGACCTGTTCCTGCAGTTCAGGATCGAGAACCCGGCCGAGTTCATCTTCGTGCTCGGCTCGGTCAGCGGCTTCCAGTCCAAGCTGCAGAACGCCATCAGCGAGGTCACCCGCTCGCTCATCTACGCGCAGCGGGCGGAGGACATCTACGACCTGGTGGGCGAGAGCACGGTGGGCATGCTGGACAACCTCAACCAGCAGTTCCTGCCCGCCGTCCGGCTGACGGATGTGAACATCACGCACGCCGAGCCGTCCAGCCAGGAGTACCGGATGGACCTCGCCGCGCCCGAGATGGTCCGGGTGGCCAAGGAGGCCTACACCTACGAGTACGAGCTGCAGCTGCGCAAGGAGCAGAACGAGGGCGACCTGATCAAGGAGCTGGCGGGGCTGCAGGAGACGCTGAGCGCGATCCAGGCCGAGATCGCCGGCTACCAGGCGCGCATGGACACCGCGCTGGAACGGGCCTCGCACCAGGCCAAGGCGCAGGCCAGGCAGCGGCTGGTCGAGGCGGAGTCGTCGGCCAACGCCAACTCGGCGCTCCTGGAGGCGCAGGCGCTGGACATCAGGGCGCTGTCCGCCGCCGAGGCGCCGGAGATCCTCGACTACCGCTTCCAGCAGGACCTGCTGGACAAGCTGGAGTCGGTCTCGGCGAGGCTGCCGCAGGTGGTGCAGGTGGGCGAGCAGAGCGACATCGACTTCCTGGCCCTGGCGCAGCAGCTCGTCGGCGGCACGGGGGCGGCGCTGTTCTCGCCCGAGGACATGGCCGCCATCCGCTCCAGGCTCGCCGAGATCGGCGAGCGCGTGCGCAACAGGGAGGACGAGATCGCCGCACTGCTCAAGAAGGTGGCGGAAGAAGTGGCGGAGGCGCCGGAGGACGTGCCGGCCATCGAGGGTGAGGTCCGATGAGCCGCGAGTTCTCGAAGATCAAGGAGTCTCTGGCCTCCTGGTCCGACATCAGGCAGCTGCTGCGCGGCGGCGAGCAGGGCCAGCTCGTGCCCGTGGTGATCCCCAAGGACCGGCGCGGGTTCGCCTGGGTGTCGGTGCTGCTCCTGGCGCTGTACTTCGCCGGGACGGCGGTCATGGCCAGCGATCCCGTCACGACCGTCCTGGCCGTGATCGCGGCGCTGTTCCTGCTGCTCGTCGCGCTGATCTGGATCTGGCGCAAGGCGATCATCGAGATCGAGGAGGGCACCACCGGCGTGCGCAGCCGCTGGGGCGCCATCACGGGCACGCTGCCTCCCGGCCGGCACTACCTGTGGCTGCCGTGGGACCGGGTGGACGCGGTCGTCGACACCTCCACCGAGATCCCGTACTCCGCGCCGATCGTGGCCTGCCCGACGGCCGAGAACGTGCCGCTGAAGTCCATCGAGTTCTTCCTGAAGTTCCGCATCGTGGACCCGGTCGCGTTCGTCAGGACGATCGGCGCGGGCAACTTCGACCTGGTCCTGGCCAGCGCCGTCCAGGACGCCATCAGGCAGCGCAGCCGCAGGGTGAACACCGAACGCGCGTACGACCTGCGCGGCTCCGACGTCGGCGACATGCAGGAGGCGCTCAACCGCCAGCTCGGCCGGTACGGCGTGCGCGTCACCGGCGCCAACATCCCCGACGTGCAGCTGCCCGACCAGTACCAGCAGCACCTGGCGACCCGCGAGAAGGTCGCCAAGGAGCTGTCGGCCTACGAACGCGAGTGGGAGCTGACCCGCAAGCGCCGCATCGACACCCTGCTCATGGAGATCGAGCGCTCCAAGAAGACCCGCGACGCCCGCGTCGTCGAGGTCAAGGCCGCGCACAACAAGGCGCGCAAGGACGTCGCCCGGATGCTGGAGGAGCAGGAGACCGAGGCCCAGCGGGTGCGCTGGGAGATCGAGGCGCGCGGAAGAGCCGAGCTGACCGCGGCCGAGAACGAGGCCAAGGCGCTGCGCCGGCTGGCCGAGTCGTACCGCGACAACCGGGCCGTGCTGCAGTACGAGCTGGCCCGCAGGCGCCTGGACGTGGGCGCCAAGCTGGCGGAGAGCGCCCCCCAGCCGCTGGTGGTCCGCACCCAGCAGGGCACCGGCGACTCCGCACTGTCCACCCTGCTGCTCGCCCAGTTGCTCCCCCGCATCTCGGCCGGCGGCAACGGCCACGCACCGACCGCATAGGAGAACCCATGGTGTTCCGCAAGCTGATGGCCGCGTTCGGCGCGGGCGTCGAAGTCGACACGGTCCTGTCGAGCACCGGTGTCCGTCCCGGCGAGCCGCTGCGCGGGGTGGTCAACTTCCGCGGCGGCAACTCCGACTACAAGGTCGAGGGCATCCACCTGGACCTGACCGCGGTGGTCGAGGTGGAGCGCGGCGACGAGGAGTACAAGACGACCTACAGCTTCCTGCGCCGGCAGGTGGCCGGTTCGTTCCAGCTCGCGGCGGGCGCCGAGCACAGCCAGCCGTTCGAGATCCCGACGCCGTGGGAGACGCCGATCAGCGCGATCGGCGGGCACCCGCTGCACGGCATGAAGCTGGGCGTGCAGACCGAGCTGGCGCTGGCCGGCGCGCTCGACAAGGGCGACCTGGACCCGCTGTTCGTCAACCCGCTGCCCGCCCAGGAGTACGTCATCGCCGCGCTCGACCGGCTCGGCTTCGCCTTCAAGAAGGCCGACCTGGAGCGCGGGACGCTGTACGGCTCGACCATGCCGTTCTTCCAGGAGATCGAGTACTACGCGGGCGGGCCGTGGCGGCGCCACTTCAACGAGCTGGAGCTGACGTTCATCGCCGGCCCGCGGCAGATGGACGTCATCCTGGAGGCCGACAAGCGGGGCGGGTTCCTGACCTCCAGCCACGACGCCTACAACCGTTTCACGGTCGGCTACGACGACCACCCGGGCTCGGCGGACCAGGCGTTGCAGCACGGCCTGGAGCAGATGGCGCGCCGCCGCGGCTGGTTCTGACCCCCGGGCCGCTACGCGTGGGCCACGGCCAGGAGATGGCCGCTGACGCCGAGCAGCGAAGGCACCGACTCCAGGCGGCGGGCGGCCGCGAGCAGCAGCTCGCGCCGCTCGCCGTCGTCGAGCCAGTCGTCGACGTCGCCGTAGAGCCAGAACGCGCCCTCCAGCCCGTACCGCGCGGGCTCGGTGAGCCCGGCGTCGGCGAACTCCGCGAAGATCTCGTCGGGATCGTGGAAGTACCCGCGGAACCCTCCGGCGCGCGGCGACACCATCACGCCGGTGTCGCCGCCAGCCACTCGGCGTGCACGCCGGTGCCGCCGCCCACGTCGAGCACCCGCGCCGGAGCCGACGGCAGCACCCGGCGCAGGACGTCCTGGGTGCGCCAGAACTCCAGCCGCCCGCGCCCCTCGCGTAACCGCGTCAGCTCGCCGCCACGCTGGTAGTAGCCGAGAACGTCATGGTCCATGATCGGGAATCCTATACATGCGCTCGATCCAGGCCCGATAGCGCCAGCCGCCCACCCGGTAGTCGTGGCGGGTGTACTCGCCGAACACCTGGCGCTTGAGTTCGCGCAGCCGGGCGGCGACGTTCGGGGCCCAGCCGGTCATCGGGTAGCCGCGGTACGACGCTCTCCGCATCCGCAGCCCCTGGAGGGCGGCCAGCGCGAAGCGGGCCGAGGCGACGTGGTCGGGGTGGTCGCCGCGCCGGGTGTGGAGCGGCGGATCGGGATCGAGCGTGCGCAGCACGTTCGATCCGAACCTGACGTACAGGACGTGCAGCGCGGCGATGACGTCCTCCCTGCTCACGCAGGGCCCGCCGGGGAGGTACACCCGCACGCACGCCCCGCCCTTCCACAGCCGGGTGAGCGCGTAGCGGCCGCCGTCGGCGCGCGGGTCGCCGCCGTCGGGCAGCCTGGCGAAGACCAGCCTGACCCTCGGCCTGTCGACGAGGGTGTCCATCGTCAACGGCAGCCTCCCCGCCTTCAGCGGGGTGGAGCGCCACGCGTTGCGCACCCCGGCCAGATAGGCGTAGGCGGCGCGCACGCCGTCCTCCCGGTCGCGGACGTACACGGACGGGTCGCGCTCGTCGTCGAACCCGGCGGTGCCCTCGCCCGCGGTGAGGTAGACCGTGACCGTCGGCCGCCCCTGGGCGACCGCCCCGTACAGGTCGGGGCTCATGAACAGCAGGTCGTCGTCGGGATGCGCGACGACCTGCAGGAACCGCTCGCCCGGCGACGGCATGTCGGCGACCGCGGCCGCCACCTGCACCGTCACCGGGCAGACGGTGAACGCCACGAGCGTCAGCGCGAGCAGGCTCGCGCACAGCACACGTATCCCCTTCATCCCCACCCCCGTGTCGCAGCAAGCGTAGGCATCGGGACGACCCGAGCACATGAGCTCCAAGGTGGATCTGTTCACTCATTCTCGGGTATGACGTCGTGGCTTTACGTGTGCTGGCAGTCGCATGACGCAGTCGTTAACATGACCTTGGGGACTGACTGATCGTCGGATGCGGGGCGAGCGATGGCACGGTTCACTGCGGCGTCGAAGCGGCTCGCGGCATGGGCGGCCCAGAACGCCGACGGTGCGATCGCCCTCGGCCTGGCGATCGTGGTCGGCGTCCTCGGCGTCCTCCCCGACGACGTCTTCGGCAAGGACGGGGTGGACATCCAGCGGCAGCTCGTCAGCTCGTCCACACTGGTGATCCTGGCGCTGGTGGCGACCGCGCTGCTGCGCGACCGGGTCCGCCAGGCGCCCGTCGAGGAGACGATCACCTCGGGCGCGCTCGCCGACCTGCCGGTGCGGCTGGCCCGGCTGGAACAGATCGAGACCCTGGTCACCGGCACCCGCAGAGCCCTCGACTCGCTCCAGCTCGTCAGGGTGCTCGGCAGCCGCCAGGAGATCGCGCAGGCGCACGCCGACGCCCGCAAGGACACCACCCGATGGAGCTTCAAGGGCGGCACCGGCACCTACCTGCGCGCGGTCACGCTGCCCGAGTGCGTCGCCGCCGCCCGCAGGGACAAGCGCCACCTGACGGTCAGGATCGAGGTCATCGACCCGTCCGACGTGGAGGTGTGCGAGACGTACGCGCACTACCGGCGCTCCCTGTCCGACGCGCCCGACGGCACCGGCGAGACGTGGACGACCGACAGGGCCAGGAAGGAGTCCTACGCGACGATCCTGGCCGCGTTCTGGCACCGGCAACGCTACGGGCTGCTCGACATCGGGGTCGGCCTGTCGTCCACGATGACGACGTTCCGCTGGGACCTGTCGTCCACCCGCCTGATCATGACGGTCGAGGACCCGAACCGGGCGATGACCGCGCTGGCCGACACGTTCTACTACGAGAACTGCGACACCGAGCTGCGGCTCAGCTTCGAGCAGGCGCGCCGGGTGCCGCTGGAGACCTACAAACGGGTGCCGCTCAGCGACGAGCCCACCGTCGAGGAGGTGCAGGAGCTGTTCGAGCGGATCGGGGTGCCTCTGCCCAAGTCGTACGACCTGCGCGACATCGTCGACATCGCCCGCAAGGCGCTGCGTGCCCGGGACCCGTACGCATGAGCTACCCCAGCGTCTACCAGCAGGTCGTCGAGGGACGCGCGCGGACCTGGGCGCTGCGGGCGCTGTCCGGGCCCGGCATCACGGCCGTGCGCCACCCGCTCGGCTTCGTCTGCCTGCCGCTGGAGCGCGACGGCGGCGAAGGGGTGTGCGTGCACCTGTGGTCCGACTCGCTGCCCCACGCCAGGAGCACCACGTCCCAGATCCACTGCCACAGCTGGGACCTCGTCAGCCACGTCCTGTACGGGCAGGTGCGCAACGTGCACGCGGTCGTCACCGACGCCGGTCAGGACGCCACCCACCGCGTGTTCGAGGTGGTCAGCGCCGCCGACGGCGACCGCATCTCGCCCACCCGCCGCACCGTGCGGCACGCGACCGGGCTGGTGGAGTCGTTCGGCCCCGGCGACACCTACACGCTGGCCGCCGACCGTTTCCACAGCAGCGTGGTGCCCGAGGGCGGCGAGGCCGCCACGATCGCGCTCGGACGGGGGCGTCCCGGCAGCCACGACCTGTCGCTCGGGCCGCTCGGCGGGAGCGTCCACCACGTGTTCAGAGAGCCGCTCGACGCCGAGGAGACGGCCCGCGCCGTCCGCCTGATCACCGCCCGCCTGACCTGAGGGGTGCCCGATGGATCTGGATCACGCTCGCGCGGTCGCCGTGGAGGCCGCCGAGGCGGCGGGCGCGCTGCTGCTGGAGGGGGCGCGGGGCGCGCTCGGCGTCCGGCCCAAGGGCGGGTCCGGGGACGTGGTCACCGACCTGGACCTGGCCTCGGAGAAGCTGCTGGTGGAGCGGATCCTCACGGCGTACCCGTCGCACGCGGTGATCGCGGAGGAGTCGGGGCTGCTCGGGGCGTCCGGTGGGGAGTGGACGTGGCTGGTCGACCCGCTCGACGGCACCAACAACGTGGCGATCGGGCTGCCCGCGTACGTGGTGGGTGTGGCGCTGTGCCACGCGGGACGTCCGATGGTGGGCGTGGTGCACGATCCGGTCACCGCCCAGACCTGGTCGGCGATCCGCGGGTGCGGCGCCGTGACGGCGTCCGGGGCGCGGCTGGCGGCGCCGTACCGGCCCGCACCGCACGGGCCGCTGCTGGCCTGGACCCAGGGGTACGCCGTGGCCAGGGACGACGCGACCGTGCGGGCGCTCAAGGGCACGCTGGAACTCGCGGCGCGGCGGGTGCTGCAGCTGTGGGCGCCGCTGCTGTCGTGGGCGATGCTGGCCAGGGGCGACATCGACGGCATCGTCGGCTACCGGGCGGAGTCGGTGGACCTGCCGGCGGGGGCGCTGATCGCCCAGGAGGCGGGCATCGAGATCCGCGCCCTGGACGGCGGGGCGTTCGAGGAGAGCATCGACGGGACGGCCGAGGACCGCAGCTTCGTGGCCGCCCACCCCCGGGCCCTCCCCCACCTCCTCGATCTCCTCCGCTGACCCGCCCGGGGCTACTTGAGCTTGTACTCGCACGTCCCCTTGCCGGAGGCGACCTGCTCGCCGTCCACGGAGATGCGACAGGCGGCCGCCTCGAGCTGTCCGTTCGCCGTCTGCGACGAGCCGGCCACGATCGACAGCAGGTGCCCGACCTCGCGTTCGGCGCCGACCACCTCGACCTTGAACGTCTTGGACCACGGCAGGTCCACGCCGCTGGCCGTGCCGTCCTCGTCGGCGACGTACATGATCGGCTGCATCGCCTTGCCCTTGCCGAGCACCTCGAACGTGACGGTGTGCGTCTGGTTATCGGCGGGTGCGGACGAGGCGGGCGCCGCGGCCGGAGCGCTGGACGTCGGCGAACTGGAGGTGGCTTCGGGCGCCGCCGCGCCGGAGGAGCCGCACCCGGCGAGCGCGAGGACCAGACCGAAACCAGCAATATAGTGGGATTTGAGCATGTCCTTAATCTTCCATGACTCAGGCGTGTGGTCGGCCGCCGGTCAGGTGGTGGCGACCAGCGCCCAGACGGTGGCGAGGAGGCCGACGACGGCCAGGCCCGCGCCCGTGAGGAGGAAGCGCGGCATGGGCACCTTCACATCGTGGCGGCGGCAGGACTCGAACCAGAGCAGCGTCGCCAGGGACGCCCACGGGGTGATGACGGGCCCCACATTGGTGCCCGCCAGCAGGGCCAGGAGCTGGTCCTGGTTCGAGACGACCCCCTCTACCGCCTTGTACGCGGGCAGGTTGTTGATCGCGTTCGACAGCCCCGCGCCGACGGCGGCCGTGCGGTACGGGTCCTGGTCGACGCCGATCATCCAGCTCATCAGGTCGGCCAGGCCGTGCCGGCTGAGCGTGGGCACGACCAGGAACAGGCCCGTCACGAAGATCACCAGCTGCCACGGGACGAGACGCCAGGTCAGCCGGCCGCGCTCGCGGACGAGGAACGCCAGCACGACGATCAGCGCCGCGGCCGAGGCGGCGACGGCGACGTGCACCTTCAGCAGCAGCGCGCCGATGAAGACCACGCAGGCGACGGACGCGGCGGCGAACACGACCCGGTCGGCGACCGGCTCCAGCAGCGGCGGCGTGTAGCGCGCGTCGCGGCGCTGACCCCGGCGCCAGTAGAAGATCCACAGGAAGGCCATGGTCACCGCGATCGAGGCTAGCTGGGGCGCCCACATGCGGGCGGCGAACTGCTGCGCGTCGAGGCCCAGCTTGTTCATGGCGAGGAGGTTGGTCAGGTTCGAGACAGGCAGCAGCAGGCTGGCCGTGTTGGCGAGCCAGATCGTGGTCAGGGCCAGCGGCAGCGCGGCGATGCGGGCCCTGGGCGCGAGGGCGAGCATGACCGGCGTCAGCAACACCGCAGTCGTATCGAGATTAAGAAAAATCGTGACAAAAGATGCGAACGCCGTACAAAGCAGGAAGAGGGCGGCGTAGTTACCGCGGCCGAACACCGCCAGCCTGGCGGCGATGACGTCGAAGACCTGGGCCTCCTTGGTCAGCTCCGCCAGCACGATGACGGCGACCAGGAAGATCAGCAGCGGCCAGATCGTGTCGAGGCTCTCGACCGCGTCGCGCAGGGGCAGCGCCCCGGTCGCCACGAACAGGAGACCGAGGGCGAGCAGCCCGATCCTGATCCAGTCGAGCACGCCCAGACGCCGCCACACCCGACGATGATCGCACACCGGCTGCGCGATGCCGATTCCGCGGGGATACTGGGCGGCATGGCGCGTGACGGCAGGCCGACCGAGATCTTCGTCAGCTACTCCCCCGCCGACACGGCGTGGGCGACCTGGATCGCCTGGGAACTGGAGGCGGCGGGCTACCGGACGATGATCCAGGCGTGGGACTTCGTCCCCGGCACCAACTTCATCGACTTCATGGACCGCGGCGTCAGCGAGGCGCAGCTGGTCGTGGCGGTGCTCTCCCGCAACTACCTGACCTCCCGCTACGGCCGCCTGGAGTGGCAGGCCGCGCTGCGCGCCGACCCCGACAACCCGTCGAACAAGCTGGTCACGATCCGGCTGGAGGACGTCCAGCTCGAAGGGCTGCTGTCCACGATCACCTGGGTCGACCTGCTCGGCGTCACCGACTCGGGCCAGGCCAGGGCGTTATCTCGCGGGAGGACTTCCGGATCGCGATGACGTCCGCGTTCGTCAAGGGCGACCGGTACGAGCCGGTGTTCAAGCCCGCCACCGTGACAGTGGCC